>JAFTST010000056.1 GCA_017467165.1 Clostridia bacterium
CACGAGCATCACGACGAGCATGGCGAGGACTGCGGTTACCACGAGAACCACCACGAGCACGGCGAGCACTGCGGCTGCCACGAGCACCACCACGAGCACGGCGAGCACTGCGACTGCCACGAGCACCACCACGAGCACGGTGAGGACTGCGGCTGCCACGAGCATCACCACGAGCACGGCGAGCACTGCGGCTGCCACGAGCACCACCACGAGCACGGCGAGCACTGCGGCTGCCACGAGCATCACCACGAGCACGGCGAGCACTGCGACTGCGGCTGTCACGACCACGGACACCACCACGCTGACGACGTTTTCGCCAGCTGGGGAGCCGAAACGGCTAGAAAATTCACCGAGGAGGAAATCCGCGCGGCGCTTGAGAGCTTCTCTGAGGGCGACGAGTACGGTATGATACTGCGCGCCAAGGGTATAGTTGCCTCCGTCGACTCAAGATGGATACACTTCGACTACGTTCCCGGCGAGGTCGATATAAGATACGGCTCAGCCGCCGTCATTGGCAGACTCTGCGTTATCGGCTCGGGAATAGATAAAGAGAAAATCAAGGAGCTTTTCGGAGTTTAATATGGAAGTTGCCGTATATTTATTCACAGGCTTTCTTGAGGCGGGAAAAACCTCGTTCATCAAGGATACTATGAAGGACCCCGGCTTTAACGACGGGAAAAAGAAATATCTCATTATCACCTGCGAGGAGGGTGTCGAGGAGTACTATCCCGAGGAAATGGGAGATAACGTTTCCTTCGCCTCCTTCGACTCACAGGACAGGCTCACCCCCGACCGCCTTTCTGCTCAGCAGAAGAGAGCCAAGGCGGATATAGTCCTTGTCGAGTATAACGGTATGTGGACTCTCGACAGCTTTTATAACGCTCTGCCGAACGGCTGGATGGTATATCAGGAAATCCTCATAGTCGACTCGACGACCGCCGTATCCTACAACTCCAATATGCGTCAGCTTATGGTGGACAAGCTCACGAGCTGTGAGATGGTTCTTTTCAACCGTGTCAGCCCCGAGCGCGACAGAATGGAGCTCCACAAGCTCGTCAGAGGCATCTCCCGCAGAGCGAGCATCTGCTACGAGGATATGACGGGAAATATCGACTTCGACGATATAGAGGATCCGTTGCCCTTTGACCTCGGCGCGCCCGTTATTGATATTAAGGACGAGGATTTCGCCATATTCTACAGAGATATGAGCGAGGAGCTCTCCAAATATAAGGGAAAAACGCTTCGCTTCAAGGGCATAGTTGCCCTCGACCCCTCGATACCGAAGGACCAGTTCGCCATCGGCAGACATATTATGACCTGCTGTGAGGCGGATATAGCATACAGAGGCGTGGTTGCCAAGGGTATGAAGGGGCTCCGGCTGAAGACACGAGATTGGGTTATCGTCGAGGGCGTTCTGAGTGAGGAATACTCGAAGCTCTACCGCGCGGAGGGACCCGTGCTCACGGTGACGAAAATCGAGCCCGCAGAGCCGCCCAAGCAGGAGGTCGCGACCTTCTATTGATTTCGTCCTTTCCAAAATCTTTCATCATAGGAGAAAAAATGAAGCCAAAGGATACGAAATTCCCATTCTCGATGTACAGAGAGAGCAGGGAAGGAAGAATTATTAACACACGGTACTCAACGGACGAGATGGAGCTGGTTGAGATAACCTACGGCTGTGTCAAGGCGCAGATAGGCACCGAGATTTTCGAGGCGTCGAGCGGAGATATACTTTTCGTGCCGCCCGAGATGGTTTTCCGTCTTGAATCAACCGACGGCCCCGCCACCGCCAGAGGTATGATATTCAACTCGTCGATTATCGAGGAGAATATGGAGAACTTCGACACCGAGATTCTCTATATGTTCTACGTCCAGGCGAAGAATAAGATAACCCTCTTTTCCGACGGACACCCCGTCCACGCCCAGCTCTCAAGGCTGATGCAGGAGGCGTACGACGAGTACTCCCTGAAGGACGTCTGCTATAAGCTCCCGATACGCGCCTCGATATATATGCTTATGACGGTGCTTCTCCGCTACTTCTGCGGCTCGAAGGACGAGCAGGACAGAATGATATATCACAACGTCCTTCGCCTGCGTCCCGTGATGTCCTATATATCCGAGCACTTCAAGGAGAAGATATACATAGAGTCGCTCTCGGATATGATAAGCGTATCCCCCGACTACTTCACCAAGATGTTCAAGGACAGCATAGGAAAAACGCCCATTGACTATATCAATGGACTGAGGGTCAATTATTCTATGAAGCTGCTCTGCACGACGGATATGTCTATGGCACAGATAGCAGAGGATATAGGCTTCTGCAACCCGAACTACTTCCACAAGATTTTCAAGCAGTATATGGGCGTCAGCCCCCTGGCTTACAGAAAGAGCATAAGGTAAGCTTTAGTTGACATTTTGTCAATTAACGCATACCCGTGTCAAATCTATATGAAAAGAGAACCGAGTGATGTGACTCGGTTCTCTTTTTTCTATTCTTCCTTGCTCTCGCGGATAACCGTCAGCTCCTCGGTGCCCCTGACAAATCCTTGGGTAACTATAACCTTGACTACACACTTGTCAGACGGAAGCTCATACATCGGTAGGAGCATCAGGCTCTCGATAATTGAGCGAAGGCCTCTGGCGCCGGTTTTTCTCTCCTTCGCCATTCGGGCAATCTCAAGAAACGCCCCCTCCTCAAACTCGAGCTCAATTCCGTCAAGCCCAAAGAGCTTCTTGTACTGCTTGTAGATGGAGTTTTTCGGCTCCTTGATAATTCTGACAAGCGCCTCCTCGTCAAGATTCTCGAGCGAAACGATAACGGGAAGCCTGCCCACAAGCTCGGGGATAAGACCGTACTTGACTATATCGTGCGCCTCAACTCTCTTGTAGGCGTCTGTAAGCTTGGTTTCTCCGACCGTCTTGACACCGCTCTCAAAGCCTATCGCGTGCGCGCCCGAGCGTGCCTCGACAATCTTGTCAATGCCGTCGAATGCTCCGCCGCAGATGAAGAGAATATTCTGGGTGTTAATCTGGATGAACTCCTGATTCGGATGCTTTCTTCCGCCCTGTGGGGGTACGTTGGCAACCGTGCCCTCGAGTATCTTGAGAAGCGCCTGCTGAACGCCCTCTCCCGACACGTCGCGGGTTATCGAGCGGTTTTCGCTCTTTCTCGATATTTTATCTATCTCGTCGATATAGATAATACCCATCTCGGCGCGCTCAACGTCGAAGTCCGCCGCCTGTATCAGACGGAGCAGAATGTTCTCCACGTCCTCGCCGACGTAGCCCGCCTCTGTGAGAGTGGTGGCGTCCGCTATGGCGAAGGGAACTCTGAAGCTCTTGGCGAGAGTCTGCGCGAGGTAGGTCTTTCCCACGCCCGTAGGGCCGAGAAGAAGCACGTTGGACTTCTGTATCTCAACCTCGTCGTCATCTCTTTCTTTCAGGGAGAGTATTCTCTTATAGTGGTTATATACCGCTACCGAGAGCGCGAGCTTCGCATCGTTCTGACCGATAACGTGCTCGTCGAGCATCCTCTTGATTTCGTGAGGGCGCGGAAGGGTTTCGTACGAGAGCTCAACCTCATCCCCCTCCGCCTCGTGAGCGGCCTCGTCGGGAAAATGCTCAGCGATAAAATCGTGGCACAGCTCGATACAGCCCTCACACACGTAGCAGCCCTCTGTCTGACCGGGAAAAAGGAGTCTGACCTCCATCTCGGTCGCGCCGCAGAAGGAGCAGCGGCGAATATTGCTGTCAGCCATAAGAATTAATCCTTCTTGGTGATAACCTTGTCAATCAGACCGAAGGCAACTGCCTCCTCAGCGGTGAGCCAGTTATCTCTGTCGGTAGCCCTCTCAACAACCTCAACCGGCTGTCCGCAGTGCTGTGCTATCAGTCTGTTGAGCTTCGCCTTGGTTCTGGTGATGTGGTCTGCGACAATCTTGATATCGGTTGCCTGACCCTGAGCGCCGCCAAGGGGCTGGTGAATCATTATCTCGGAGTGGGGAAGAGCGTATCTCTTTCCCTTGGTGCCGCCCGAGAGCAGGAACGCGCCCATAGAAGCCGCCATACCCATACATATAGTAACCACGTCGCACTTGATGTAGTTCATAGTATCGTAGATGGAGAAGCCTGCGGAAACCGAGCCGCCCGGGCTGTTGATATAGAAGTAGATATCCTTATCGGGGTCCTGAGCCTCGAGGAAGAGCATCTGAGCCACGACGATGGTGGCGGTAGCGTCGTTGACCTCGTCAGCGAGCATAACTATTCTGTCGGTGAGAAGTCTGGAAAAAAGGTCGTAGGAGCGCTCTCCGCCGGGGGTCTGCTCCACAACGTAGGGAATAAGTGACATATTCGTTTTCCTCCTTGAAATTACGCCTTATTGGTGAGAATCTTGTCAACGATGCCGAACTCAATAGCCTCCTCAGCGGTGAGGAAGTGCTGTCTTTCGGTAGCCGCCTCGACAGCCTCAAGAGGCTGACCTGTGTGCTTAGCCATAAGTCCGTTGACGGTAGCGCGGGTACGCATAACGTGATCCGCCTCAATCTTGATATTGGACGCCTGACCCTTGGTGCCCGAGTAGGGCTGGTCAAGCAGGAACTCGGAGTTGGGAAGGGTGTATCTCTTTCCCTTGGCGCCGCCTGCCACGAGCAGAGCGCCGATGCAGCCCGCCATACCCATACAAATGGTCACTACGTCGCACTTGATATAATTCATAGTGTCGTAGATGGAAAGGCCGGAGTGCTCGTTTCCGCCGTAGGTGTTGATATAGAGATAGATGTCCTTCTCGGGATCCTGAGCCTCAAGGAAGAGCATCTGACCGACGATGGTAGAGGCTACGGAGTCGTCGATAGGTCCTGCGAGGATGATTATTCTGTCGTTTAAAAGTCGGGAGAACAGGTCGTACGCGCGCTCACCCGCGGGTGTTTTTTCAATGACGGTTGGTACCATTGGCATAGTACGTTCCTCCTATAAATTATAATTTAAGCGAGCTTGATAACGGCGTTAGCCTTAACGAGCTCCATAGCCTTGCCGACTATGATGTCCTTCTTGATATCCTCGGCGAGAATCATCTTCCTGACCTCTGCGACGTCAACGCCGTAGGCATTTCCGATTCTCTCGTACTCTGCGTCAATCTCCTCCTCGGTAGCGTCGAGAGCCTCAAGCTCTGCTATCTTCTCGAGAGCAAGTCTGACCTTAACCTGCTTTTCAGCCTGGGGACGCATCTGAGCGCGGATATCGTCAAGGGTCATACCGGTGTACTGCATATAGGTCTTGAGGTCAAGACCGGACTGACGGAGTCTTGTATCGTAGTCGCGAAGGTAGTTCTCGGTCTCCATCTCGAACATAACCTCGGGAATGTAGCCCTGAACGAGCTCCATAAGCTTCTCAGCCAGAGCATTCTCAACCTCGCGCTCTGCCGCGTCCTCGTTCTTCTTGACAAGTCTTGCCTTGAGGTCTGCCTTATATTCGTCGAGAGTATCAAATTCGGATACGTCCTTAGCGAACTCGTCGTCAAGAGCGGGAAGCTGCTTGAGTGACTTGAGGGTGCACTTGAATACCGCGGGCTTTCCTGCGAGGTCGGCTGCGTGGTACTCCTCGGGGAAGGTAACGTTAACCTCGAACTCCTCGCCGAGGGTGTGTCCTGCGATCTGCTCCTCGAAGCCGGGAATGAAGCTGCCCGAGCCGAGAGTGAGCTCGTGGTCGGTGCCCTTGCCGCCCTCGAATGCAACGCCGTCAACGAAGCCCTCGAAGTCGATAGTGACGGTGTCACCCTCCTTGACTGCCTCGTCGGACTCCTGAACGAATCTCGCGTTTCTGTCGCGTACCTTCTCAACCTCAGCGTCAACGTCAGCGTCGGTAACCTCTGCTACCTTCTTCTCAACCTCGATGCCCTTGTAGCCCTCGATGGTAACGGTGGGTCTGACAGAGCCCTCCGCCTTGAGAATGACGTCACCCTCCATAGAAACGAGGTCAAACTTGGGGTTGCCTACCGTGTCGTAGCCTGCCTCCTTGATAGCCTCCTCGTACGCCTCGGGAATGCACTCGTTGATAGCGTCCTCGAAGAATACGCCCTCGCCGTACATTCTCTTGAGAATAGAGAGGGGAGCCTTTCCTTTTCTGAAGCCGGGAACGTTGATGCTCCTGACCTCCTTCTTGTAGACGGCGAGCTCTGCCTTGTTATAGATTTCTCTGCTTACCGAAAACTCGATAACGTAGCCGCAGTTCTCGGTGAGCTCCTTTTTGATAAGAGCCATTTTTTCTTCCTCCAAAAGATATATATATTTATTTGTTTTTAAGTTAAACCACTATATTGTACACCATATAAGACGATTTGTCAATAGTAATTTCACAGGGGTGGCTGTTTCAGACCCTTTTTGGAATAAACTGAAGATAATCCGCCGAAATAAGATGCATTCTGATTCCCCTGTACTCGACCGTCGGGGGAGCGGTGTAGTTGCCGTGGATATGTCCGAAATATACTCGCTCTATCCCATATTCGACGAGAATATCGACGAAGGGCTCGACCGCCTTTCCGTTCCAATAGGGCGGAAAATGCAGAAAGACTACTATTTCCTTCCGGGGAGAGAGCTCCTGTATCGCCTTCGCCGCTCTGAGAGAGGTCGAAAGACGCAGAGCCTCGCGGTTGATAAGCTTATCGTAGTCGGCGTTGTCGGGAGCGCCCCGCGCGTCCTCGTCGGGAAACCAGCCGCGAGTGCCCGCTACTATTATATCACCGACCTCGTGGGCGTTGTTGAAAAGAAAGGATACCGTTGAGATGCCCTCGCGCTCGAAAAGAGCCCGATGCTTCTGCATAGTCATCCACCAGAAGTCGTGATTGCCCTTGCCGAGTATCTTTTTTCCGGGCAGAGCGTCTATAAATTTTAGGTCGGATACCGCCTCCTCGAGCGTCAGCGCCCAGGAAATATCCCCGGGAATAACTACCGTGTCCTCGTCTGTGACGAGTCTATGCCAGTTCTGCGCCAGCCGTTCTGTGTAGTCAGCCCACCTGTGTCCGAAAACCTCCATAGACTTGTCGGTCGAGTCGAGGGTTGACAGATGCAGGTCGGCAATAGTGTATATCGCCATTTTAAAATTGCTCCAAAATTTATTTTTGAGGTATAATACCGCGTTTTCTGACAAATAATAACCTTGCAAGCGAAAGGCTTGCGGAAAAGAGAATTAAGAATATGGAAAACCAGAAGAAATCAGGCTGCTACGGCGGCTGCGACCCGAAGAAGCACGTCAAGGGTGTTATGTGCGACGTCAGAAACTGCGCCTACCACGACGGAAAGAGCGACTGCTACGCAGGCTCTATAAGCGTTGGTCCCAGCGAGGCGAGCTGCTCGGCGAATACCGCCTGCGCGACCTTCAAGCCCAAGGAGCACTAAGCCCTCGCGGCGAATTCCCTTACTGCCGATTTCATATCCTGCTTGTCTATTGTTCGACCGTGGTTGATAGGTCGACCCTCGAGCGCGGATAGCGGCTCGGGAACAGGAACGGAGCTACGGCTGGAAAGGGCTGCGAGTGCCCCGACGGAGTCTCCGACGTCACTGCCATAGACCGCGCGATATACGTCACGCGCGAATTTGTATGGCGATGCCGTGGAAACGGCAAGCATTTTTCTCTCTGCCTTGTTTTCGTTCATATATTTGTGGGAGCAGTTGACTGCCACGGCTGTATGGGTGTCGATAAGGCAGTTTTTATTTTGGAAGATTTCCCTGACCGTCAGCGCGCACTCCTCCTCGTCACAGCTGTAAGCGGAGAAATCCCTGCCGACAGCCGAAAAATCCTCGTCTCGGAGGGTATATACCCCGTCCTCTGCCAGCCTTTTCATATATTCCGCCGTTTTTTCAGCTCCCAGCGTCATATATAAGAGCCTTTCCAGATTCGAGGATATGAGTATATCCATAGAGGGAGAGGTGGTCGTATGGAAGGGGCGACATCTGTTGTAGGTGCCCGTTCTGAAAAACTCGGTGAGAACGTCGTTCCTGTTCGACGCGCAGACCAGCCTTCCGATAGGAAGCCCCATTTTCTTCGCTATATAGCAGGCGAGAATGTTGCCGAAGTTGCCCGTAGGTACGGTGACGTCGACTAGCTCGCCCATTCTGATAGCGCCATCTCCGAGAAGGTCGCAGTAGGCGGAGATATAGTAGACTATCTGAGGCACGAGTCGACCCCAATTTATAGAATTGGCGCTGGAGAGGAATA
>JAFTST010000057.1 GCA_017467165.1 Clostridia bacterium
CCTATTTCGCCCTCGCTACCGTGCTGTTTCTCGCGGTATATTCCGCGGTGCTCTATTTCTCCACCGACGAGGCTATCAACACGCCTATCAAGCTCTCCAGCCAGATGGCATTCCTCTTCTCCTCGCTGTTCTTTCTCTACGAGGCGCGCATATCTCTCGGGCGCGAGCTCTGGCGCGGATACTCGGTATTCGGGCTTTTCGCTATGCTTCTGTGCGCTTACGCGTCAATTCCCAACCTTATCGTCTATTTCGTGAAGGGTGTTACCCTGTCGCTCAATATCGAGGAGAGCTTACTGCTTCTTTCCTTATTTATATTTATAGCGTCGAGGCTGATTCTCACAGCATCGCTCCCCGAGGACAAGGAAAATCGCACTCTCACAGCGCTGAGGGAGCGCGCGGAGCTTTCCGAGAGGAGCGCCCGCGAGATAGAGAGGCGGTACGACGAGGCGTACGCGGTGCAGATGACCATAGACGATATGATTCCCGCGGAGGATATGCCAAAGGCGCACGAGGAGCTCGCAGACGAGTTTGAGCTTCCCCTTGAGGATTTGCCCGAGACGGTATTCGTCACAGAGGATTTCGACGAGGACGACGGACAGATTGAGCTCATTCCCGACGTGTTTGACGTCGCGATGGCAGAGCTTCACGGCGAAAGAGAGGATATATCCGAAAATACCGAATTTGCCGAGCAGACAGAGCTCTTTAGCGAGGACGGCGAGGGGGACGTTGTATGAAAAAGATACTTGTAATTGACGGAAACAGTATTATAAATCGCGCCTTCTATGGAGTTAAGCCGCTCACAACCAAGAGTGGCAAGTTCACCAACGCGATATACGGTATGATCAATATCATCTCGAGGCAGATGGACGCGGTTAAGCCGGATTATGCCGCGGTCGCCTTCGACCTGAAGCACCCGACCTTCCGCCACGAGCTGTACCCCGAGTACAAGGCGGGAAGACACGCCACCCCAGAGGAGCTGAAAAGCCAATTTCCCGACGCCAAGGAGTGCCTGAAGCTAATGGGAATTTCTATCCTCGAGCTTCCCGGCTGGGAGGCAGACGACATTCAGGGCACCGTGGCGAAGTGGGCGCACAGCTACCCCGATACGAAAAGCTACGTTCTGTCGGGAGACAGAGACCTTCTTCAGCTGATAGACGAGAGGGTAACCGTGCTTCTGGCTACGAATCACGACACGCTGGCTATGACGGAGGCAGAGTTTTCCGAAAAGTACGGAATCCGCGCCTCGCAGTTCGTCGATATGAAGGCTCTGATGGGTGACAGCTCTGACAACATACCCGGCGTCGCGGGAATAGGCGAAAAGACCGCCGCCACGCTTATCGGTGCTTTCGGCTCGCTTGAGGGAATCTACGAGAACATTGACAGCCCCACTATAAAAAAAGGTGTGAGAGAAAAGCTCATAGCAGGAAAAGAAAACGCCTTCCTGTCGAGAACTCTCGCGAAAATAGACACAGATGCCCCCCTTGAGCTCACTCTCGAGGATATAAGCTACAAGGGTCCTGACAAGGCGGGACTGTATCGGAAGTTCACGGAGCTTGAGCTTAATTCATTCATCACAAAGTTTCACCTTGACGCGCCCGACACCACTGCCGAATGTAAAGATATATTTACAGAGGAAGAGAGCCCCGAGTACTGTGAGTTATCCCGGGACGAGCTTGGAAGGCTTGACACGGGTAGGCTGTCTATCTCGATTTCCGAGGACAAGACGGTTTATCTTAGCACAGAAAAAAACAATTATATCTACAATGGCGAGCTGTCGGAGCTTTCCTCGGTTATCCCCGGCAGAGTGCTTATCACCTACGATGCCAAGGCTCTGTATCACAAGCTCGCGGACGCGGGGATTGACCTGGCCTGTGTCACGTTTCTTGACCTTTTGATGTACGAGTACGCTATAAATCCCGGAGGAGGTATGGCGGGTATTCCCTCGCTGTCTTCTATGTTCCTTGGCAGGACGGTCACGGCGGGCGCTCCCGCGACGCATCTGTACTCAGAGCTCGAGGGTGCGCTTCTTCGGAAGATCAAGGCGGACGGGCTGGAGAGAATCCTCTTTAACATCGAGCTGCCTCTTATCAGAGTGCTCGCCGAGTGCGAGAGAGTAGGCTTTAAGATTAACAGGCGCGGCATTGAAAAGTTCGGCGAGGCTCTCGGCGCGGTTGCAGAGGAGCTTTCGGCAAGCATATACGAGCAGGCGGGCGAGGTCTTCAATATCAACTCGCCAAAGCAGCTTGGTGAGATTCTTTTCGTCAAGCTCGGGCTTGGCGCCTGGATGAAAAAGGGAAAGAACGGCTACCACACCGACGCGCAGACGCTGGAGGAGCTTCGCCAGGAATCCCCCATTATCGACGATATTCTCGAATACCGACAGGTGATGAAGCTCAAGGGCACATACACGACAGCCCTGACCTCGGTTGCAGACGAGGGCGACAGAATCCACACGGACTTCAAGCAGGCGCAGACCGCGACGGGCAGGCTTTCGAGCGCCGAGCCCAACCTGCAGAACATACCGATAAGAACCAAGATGGGCAGAGAGCTCAGACGGTTTTTCATCTCCGAGGATGGTTACACGCTTATTGACGCAGACTACTCGCAGATTGAGCTACGTCTTCTCGCTCATATTTCGGGCGACTATACTATGACCGAGGCGTTCAGGTCGGGCGAGGACATTCACAGAAAGACCGCCGCCGCGGTGTTCAACGTGCCCGAGGAGTTTGTCACAGAAGAGATGAGAAAAAAGGCGAAGGCTGTCAACTTCGGCATAGTCTACGGAATTGGAGGCTACTCGCTCTCTAAGGATATCGGCACAACGGTTGCCGAGGCTTCAAGCTATATCAAGAGCTATCTTATGAATTACCCCGACGTTGACAGATACCTCGACGCCGTGGTCAAGGAGGCGGAGGAGCTCGGATACACCACCACGATGTTCGGCAGGCGCAGATACATTCCAGAGCTGAAGGCGGCGAAGGCGCCCCTCAGAGCCTTCGGAAAGAGAGTCGCGATGAACGCGCCGATACAGGGTGCCGCGGCTGATATTATGAAGCTGGCTATGATAAAGGTATACCAAGCCCTCGAAAAGGAGTGCCCCACGGCGAGAATAGTTATGCAGGTGCACGACGAGCTGGTTATCGAGGCGAGGGACGAGGACGTCGAGCTATGCTCCGCTATCGTCAGGCGCGAGATGGAAAACACAGTCGCGCTAAGCGTGCCGCTGACGGTTGACGTGACGAGCGGAAAGAATTGGCTGGAGCAGTCATAGACATCGGAAAATCTGCTATATAGAAAAAAGAGAGATACCGCGAAAGCAGGGTATCTCTCTTAAATTTTGGTCAAAATCAAGAAGTAGGATTAAGCCATCTCACCTTATAATCAGCTTCCCGAGGCGAACCTTTTTCTCACCGTCCAGGGCGAACACCTCCTCGGTGAGCGAGTTGTCAGCCGCTATTTCTATCGGAGAGGTATGGAAGCGCTTAGCTATATCAAAGAGCGTTTCGTCCTCTGTGGGATAATAGACCGTTATCGCGTTTTCTTCCTTCTCGAAGACCTCGTCGGTGAACTCCGAGGACGCCAGCCTTTTCATTTTCCTTCTGCCAAGTAGGGTGATATCAGCATCAAGTCTCACACTAAACTCAGCATAGTCAGAATTTGCATCGCAGGCGAAGGAGGACGCCACAAGGGCGCAGTCAACCTTGGCATCGTCGGGAATATGACAATCTAACTTTACATTTTGTTCGAATGGCAGGTCGTACTTGATGCCGCAGTAAGTGAGCTCACCTTCCTCGTTAATTTGACACGCTATGCCACTAAAGCGCACGTCGCCCGATATTTTCACCCCGCCGTCACAAGCCACAGCACCGGCAAGCCTTGGGGATGCTGTGAGGTAGACCGCGTTTCTCATATTCTCACAGCCAATCTCAGAAAGAGCGACGCTACCCGAGACGTCGGACGTGTGGTGGCGTGTCGCGATATGCTCAAGATAGCTAAAATCCTCGTACTCGTTTTCCACTCCTCTTTTTCTGTTGTAGGTATCGGTTGGTATACTGTGAGTTGCATTGGAGAGTGCCCTTACCCTCGACTCGCATATCACAGAGCAGCTGAGGATAACTCCGTCCTCGGTGGGGTCAACGCTCACCTTGTGCGAGGTAACGGTTACTGAGGGTATGACAGACTTTCCTTCGGTCAAGCCCTCGAGCTCTATCTTCTGCTCAAAGGGTATCTGCTTCTTGTAGCACTGAGCACACTCCCCCTCAGGCTTAACCAGAGCCGAGATTTCCATCACACCCTTGATAGCGCAGCTGCCCTCCTCTGCCTCAACATCCTCGACCCTCGCTACGCAGTCGGACGAAAGCAGAGTTACCTCGTCAGAGATAACGCCGTCAAGCCTCGCCAGCTCCTCGGCATATTCCCTTTCCTGTGGCTCCGAGTATATGCTGTAAGCAATTCTTGCCTCCCCTGTCTTAACCTCAGCCGACCCGTCGGTTATCGCGTCGCCATCAATATTCAGACTGTCGCACTCGGTCAGGTGCACGTCGCTGACAAGCTGAGCGCGAGCAGAGAGCCGTCTTGGGCCTGTAAGTCTTATAGATGCGCCCGATATGCCCGTTCTGATGTCCGTTCCCATCGCGCTCTCGCCCCGAGTTTTCATAGCGAGCTCGTAGTCGGTTGTGAAGGCGCAGGAGGTCAGATTGTTTTCGCTGTCAAGGTAGACCACCTCATACTCAACTATCCCGGAATACTCCGCGCTGTCCCCGTCGATAAAGCCCATCGAGGAGGGCACGGGACGCGCCTTGACCTGCAAAATGCGCTTGACGTCGGTATTATAATCGGGGAGCGAATAATCTCCACAGCTCTCGCTAAGCACGCCCGAGGCTCCCCTCTCAGCGAGATATTCCATTTCCTTTTCAATATTCATATGAATTCACCTCCAAAAATACTTTCGATAAAGTCTATGTGAGGCGGGAAGAAAATATGACTGAGAAAAACCGCCCCTCGCCTTGTCCGAGGATTGCCCCTGAGCAACGAAAAGCCCGCGCTCCTATAAGCTAGGGGGGAGCAATTTAATTAAAAAAGTACCGCCAGAGCTGTCCGTGACGGTACTTTTTCTTTGTTTTCTACTATTTTCAGTCGATTCCCATGCTTTCCATAAGCCGCTTGTTAAATTCCTTGGCGGTGTTGTAGCCCATTCGCTTCTGGCGGTTATTCATCGCCGCGACCTCGATAACTACGGATATATTTCTACCCGGGCTGACGGGCAGGACTATGCTGGGGACCTGAATGCCGAGTATCTCGGTGGTCTGTTCGTCAAGGCCGAGGCGGTCGTACATCTTTCCCGTTTCCCAGGGCTCAAGATTGATAACCAGGTCAATCTTCTCGGTTTCCTTGACCGAGCCCATACCAAACAGTCTGCGGACGTCGACTATGCCGATTCCTCGGAGCTCAACGTAGTGGCGGATAATCTCGGGCGCTCTGCCGACAAGGCTCGTGGCGGAAACGCGCTTTATTTCTACCGCGTCGTCAGCTATAAGACGATGGCCGCGCTTAATAAGCTCAATAGCGGTTTCGCTCTTTCCCACGCCGGAGTCGCCGAGCAAGAGAATACCCTCGCCATACACCTCGACAAGGACGCCGTGGCGGGTGATTCTCGGGCCGAGCTCCACGTTGAGATACGCGATGAGCGCCGCCATGAAGTCTGAGGTGCGCTGTGGGGTTCTGAGAAGCGGAACCTTGTATCTCTCCGCCAGCATCGCCGCGTCCTGACCGAGCTCGATGGAGGTCGTTACTATAACTCCGACAGGCGACGAGCGGAAAAAGTCCTCCAGCCTGCGCGAGCGCTCCTCCGGGTCGAGCTGATTGAGAAACAGGTGCTCAACCTTGCCGATAATCTGAATACGCGCCTGCTCGTAGTGATCGTAGAAGCCCACCATCTGAAGACCCGGACGATTGACGCGGCTGCAGTTAACCATCACGTTCTCGGGCAGGTCGGGCAGGTATATCACCTCGAGCTTGAACTGATCTATTATCTTGGACATACTGACAGTATAAATATCTTCCATAATTCCTCCGTTTTCAGTCGGGTTTTATTTGATTTTAGCACAATCGCGCCCCAAATGCAAGAAGCAACTAAAAGTTTTCGGGGGTATACTTGATTTATTAACAATATTTTGTTAAAATATACGCGACCCGGCGCACAGGCATCGGGCATATCAGATATCCGAGGTAATTATGAAAAGGGCTGTATCGTTATTTCTTCTGTTAGCTATCCTTTTATCCCTGCTCGTTGGCTGCAAGGAGAAGTATCCCAAGATAGAGAGCACTGACGAGGAGGCTCGCGTCGTAGCGACGCTTTCGGTTGGCGATTGGGAGTATGAGTTAAAATACGAGCTCTACCGTGCTCTTTTTCTCACCTACAAGAGCGAGGTTGACGGCGGCGACCCTACCGTCTGGTACGGCGATGAAAAGGAAAAATATATCAAAGAAATCAGCGAAATAATATTCGGACGGGCGGCGGAGATATTCGCGGTCTTCGAGCTGGCAAGGCGGATTGGCGTTGACCCGTACTCGAAGGATATAGAGAAGAAAATCGAACAGATGATAGAGGTAAGCGTCGAGGGCGGCGTCTATGACAACAAGGAATTCGCGGGCTTCGGCGGCGACTACGACGAGTATCTTGACTCGCTCGCGAGCCTTTATCACAACTATTCGACCTCGGTGCTTCTTCTCAGGCAGGAGCTTCTCAGAGCGGAGCTCGACAGGCATTATATAGGAGCGATAACCCCCGAGGAAATAGCGAGCGGCTCGCTTAGTAGCGGCGCTATAAAGTACGACAGAGAAATAATAAGAAGCTTCTACGACTCCGAGGACTGCGCGAGGGTGCTTATAACCTACGTTCAGGATAACACGGGCTCGGGTGCTGAGGCAAGAGCCGAGTCGATAAGGCTCGAGGCGCTTGAAGCGGCAGAGGGGGGCGAGGGTGAGGTGCGCGCGCTGTTCATTGACCGCGGCTCACCGACAGCGGCAGGCGAGCTGATAAAGGGAGTGCTCGTTGCCGAGCACAGCCTGTCCTACGACTACACGGAGCTTGCCGAGGCGGCTCTTCTGCTCGAGGTGGGCGGAGTTAGCGAGGTTGTCAAGACCTATTCCGCGAGCGACGGCGTTCGCTATCAGATAATATACAGAGCCGAGAAAACCAACGAGTTTTTTGACGAGTGCTACACAGAGATTGTCCGCTCGTACCTATACGACGCGGTCGGCGGAATGATAAAGCTTGTAGAGGACGAGCTTAAGGCGAGCGTAACCCTGACACAAGCGGGAGAGGAAATAATACACTCGGAGATAAAAATGTGATGCTGAGGCCAAGAAAGATAAAAGACAGATTTCTCTCAAGCGACATACCCGAGAGTGACACGGGTACGGTTTTGTTATCCTTTGATACGGTTATCAAGACGCTCTGCCGCTTCGTGCGCGAGGACCTTGACGGGAGCGTGCTGGCGGACTATGACAAGATACCCGAGGGCGCGGTCTTTCTCTCGATGACACAGCTCGCCTATGCCTTTAGGCTCATTATTTCAGCCCTTCCGAGAAAGGAGCTGCTCAATATAACCTTCAGCTTCACCGAGGAGGAGCTTTTGATTTCCTTTGACGGTGTGCTGGTGTTTTCTAAAGACTCAAAGGAACAGCTCTGCCTTGCCGTAAGAAAAGCGGGGCTCTGTGTGAATTTCACAGACACAGGACTTACCCTCTCTACCAGAAGAGAGGCGTATATTCCCCAAAAGCTCTATCAGGGCGAAAGAGAGGACCTCATACTTATTCTTCGCGCTGTGTTCTTTGGCTGAGTTATGTAAACCTGGATTTACTTCGCGCTTCCCGCTCTTTTTGGGTGGGAAGCCTTTTTATTTTAATTTTGTTTTTAAAAAAATTAACACGGCTCCCGCCATTTTTTGTAACACATATATGAGCCGCCCTGTTTAACAATAATAAAAGACGGCTTTAATCAAAAAGCGGTTTATAGGAAGGATGTGTCAGAAAATGAAGAAATATACAAGGATTTTGGCGGCTTTGGTATTGCCCATTCTGCTCTTTTTCTCCAGCGGCACTCCCACTCACGCGTCGTATGAGAGGAGCCCTGCGCTTGATACGCGCGTGTCCTCAAGGCTATGGGAGCTGATTTTCGGTGATGCCATTGACGCGAGCGAGAGCGAGGAGCTGCGTCTTATTCCGGGCGGAGATATTTTCGGGGTGAGAATATCCGAGGGCAAGGTCACGGTGAGCGAGGACAACGCCGCGGTGGGTGTCAGGCAGGGAGATATAATAAGGAAGGTTGAAGGTCAGAAGGTCAGCACGGTGTCAGAGGTGCGGGAGATAGTTGAGGCTGACGAGGACGGGATAATCACACTCAGCCTGTCGGGAAGCGCGGGAGAATGTGACTTAAAAATCAACACGGGTGAGGAAAGACGCCTCGGAATCAGTATCCGCGACGGCGCGGCGGGAATAGGAACGGTTACCTACATTGACCCGAACAATCACAGCTTCGGCGGTCTTGGACACGGGATATGCGAGCCCGATACGAAAAGGGTTATAGAAATCAGCTCGGGCGTGGTTTCGGGCGTTATACTCGGCGGAATAGAAAAGGGCGAAAAGGGACACCCGGGGGAGCTTCGTGGGATTTTAACGAATAAGCGCGAGGGCGAAATATCGAAAAACACCTCCGTCGGTGTCTTCGGCAGGCTTGAAGGCAGAAAAACAGACACAGCCTCAGCCCTGCCAATAGGAAAAGCGAGCGAGGTGCACGCAGGCGCGGCTAAAATTATCTCCACCGTCAAAAACGGCAGAAAGGCCGAATACAGTGTTGAGATTTTCGAGGTTGACAAAACACAGACAGGCTCAAAATGCTTCAAGGTCAAGGTCACAGACCCCACCCTGCTCGCCCTCACAGGCGGTATCGTCAAGGGTATGAGCGGCAGCCCGATAATCCAGGACGGCAAGCTCGTTGGAGCTGTTACCCACGTCCTCGTCGGCGACCCCACCGTAGGCTATGGGATATTTATTGAGAATATGTTAGGAGCCGCGCAAGATGAAGCGCAACCAAAGGCGGCGTAGTATTTTTTAAAAAAGGGGTGCCGAAGCACCCCTTTAACTTTACTATTATTTGCTCGTCGATAAATTTGCCGCTCGACGAATTTTATTACCGATTTTTATGGCATCTACACGAGCATCAATATACCTTGCGATTGCATATCCCTCTTCTGCTAGCGGCAAAAGCTTTTCTTTCATGTCCAGTATGTTTTTATTTAACAGAGCGTGCGTAATCTCGTTTCTTTTTTTGCACCAAACGGATAGCTTGTCAAGCACATCTATGAATTTCATTGCATCGATCTTCGATGAATATATCTGCTTGAGTGTATCGAAATATTTACTCCCGCTGATTTCAAATCCATCAACGCACACCGCCTTGATCATAGAATAAGTAATGCGAATTTTACCGCTTATGTTCGTGATACCGAGATCGGTCTTCTTTCCATTTTCTTCGCAAGATTCAACCATTGATCGAATAATTGGTCGAGTTAAGCCCGAGCCGATTTTCGGCTTTGCATTGCGATTGGATATTGCACCGGAATGGTAGAGAAACGCAATCAACCGATCTTCGATCATTGCATATTCAATCATTATTGCTTCTAAATAAAACCCATAATTCATAGCAACACGATGTCTAACCATCATGGTCTGATAAGTAAGCATTTTATCTTTGTTGTTTTCTACAGGCTTAATCATTCGTTCTGTCATAGTTTTCTCCTTCAAGAGCCGCCGCGATGGACGGCTCTGTTTTTTGTTTACTCTTCTGTTGAGAAATAATTGATTGTTGCATTGCAATTTTGGAACGCATAATCACCAATATTCTCAACGGTATCTGGTAGGCGAATTGTTTTAATAAAGTAGCAGCCGTTAAATGCAGCCAAAGGTATAGCTGTCTGATTAGTAATTGTTACAGAACTAATGCTTGTAGGAATGTAATAGAATTTTGATACCATTACATATGCATAATTATACTTGACCGAACTAGAGGTAACAATTGTTGCAACTTTACCATAATAGTCAAAGCAAGTGTATTGCCAAATCAAATCACCGCAACTCTCGTGTTGGACATTAACATAATCATAATTTGGCGTTGAATACTCATATTTAGTTATTCCTGGATATTTTGTAAATCCACTCGAGTATGGACCGGTTTTTTTAGTCTCGTTTGCTTTTAATTGAACTCCAAAAATATATCCAAACACCGAGTCTGAGTACCTAGCATCTGCACTTGCACCAATAAACGGAAGTGTAATATCCTCAATTGTAGAGCAGCCCTTGAATGCTCCAAGACCGATACTCGATACAGTATCGGGAACAACAACTTTTACGAGCGTTGCTTCATTCTCAAATGCTGATTTAGGTATCGTGGTTACAGGTACATCATTGATATAAGCAGGAATCCACATGGTTGTACTTGTTCCTACATAGCTACTGATAGTTATTGCATCTGTTCCCGTATAGGTGAAATCGGTCGGCTTATTTTCTTCCTGCCACCAAGCGTATACAGTTTTATTGCTTGCAGGCATTGTTGTATTTGAGAATTCTGAAACAAGCATTTGAGTTGTAAACCAACCGCCAAATGTTACGTCACTTCTTTCTGTGTCGGGAAGATTAAGTGCTTCCTGATATTTATAGGTCTGTGCCCCAACTGCGCTGCCACCGTTGGTAACAAAACTGATAGTGTAGGAATTTCTCGTGTAATAGTAATCTACAACAAGGCTACCGTCAGGGGAGATTTTTACGGTTTTCGCACTTGGCGAGGTGAAGCCCGTGTAGGTCTTTACGGACGGTGTTACGCTTGAATCAGACGTACCTTTCAGATTTTCTGCAGTGTCAAGCGTATATCCATCGTCATAAATATTCTGCAAATGGTGATTTACAACGTACTTCGTGTCGGTATTTGCAGTCCATTTAGCAACAAGCTTTACGGTATTTGCGGTTTTCCAAGTGCCGTCCGTATAAAGCTTTGTTCCGTCATACCAGCCGACAAAGGTATAACCAACTCTCTCTGCGGTTGCAAGAGTAAAGTCAGAATCATAGGTTGCGGTGTCCCCCGTGTGAGAAGCAGTACCGCCGTTTGCGTCATAGGTTACAGCGTAGCTATTTGCCTGCCACTCCGCTTTAAGTGACATACCACTATCCACAGTCCATACTCCGCTAATAACTTTATCTTCCCCGTTATACCAACCAAGGAAGGTGTAGCCTGTGCGAGTAGGCTCGAGGAGAGTGAATTCCTTATCGAAGGTTACGGTTTGGGTTGTGCCGCTTACGCTACCGCCGTTGGCGTTATAGGTTATCGTGTAGGCTTTTGCTTCCCATTTTGCAACAACGATAACGTCATTCGCCACATTCCAAGTACCGCCCGAATACTGCGTATTTTCACTGAACCATCCCTTAAAGGTGTAACCCGTTCTTGTAGGCGTGGGAACGGAATAGTTATCGTCATAGGTGACAGGCATACTGCCGTTCTCAACCTTGCCGCCGTTGGCATTAAAGGTCAAGGTATATTCGTTTGCATGCCAATGAGCTATTAGAGTTTTGCTCTCGGTAGTTCCCTCGGGGAATGTCAAATCCTTTACGGGCGTGGTTTGTCCTTCATAAGTCCAGCCGAGGAAGGTATAGCCTGTGCGAGTGGGATTTTCAACAATCGCACCTGTGAGAACGTTATACGATGTGGGATTCCCCATGGGATTAGTTCCGCCGCTAAGAGTATAGGATATTGAATAGTCAATTATGTCCCACTGTGCAACGAGTGTAATACTGTCTGCTATTTTACAGATTCCACTCTCATACTTCTTTCCGTTATAGTACCAACCCGCGAAGGTGTGACCTACTCTTGCGGGAACAGGCAGATCGCAGTGATCGTCATACGTTACTTCAAGGGGATCGGTAGAACACTCGCCACCATTTGCATCAAAACCTACAGTAAAGGACTTAGCCTGCCAATTAGCAATAAATGCTCTGTCACCCTTACTTCCGTTTTCAATACTCACAAGCTTTGTAGGAGCGCTTTGTCCCTCATAGGTCCAACCGAGGAATTCGTATCCCTCACGAACAGGATCCTCAAGAGAAAAACTTTCGCTTATGATATTATAGTTTTCGGGGTTCATTGCGGCGTTAGTTCCACCATTAAGAGTATAAATAATGCGATAAGGAATAAGCTCCCATTTCGCTATGAGGTCAACGTCACTGTCGGTTTTCCAATAACCGCTCGTAATTTTGGTCGTTCCGTCATACCAGCCGAGGAATTCATATCCCTCTTTATTGGCAGTAGGCAGAGTAACATATTCGTCATAGACCGCCGTCTTTTCAATAGTGTCACAATTTCCACCATCTGCATTAAATGTCAAGTTATATTCGTTAGCCTGCCAATTTGCAGTATATGCTTTATTACCGTATTCACCCGATGCGATAACTACATTCTTGGTAGGCTCGGTTACGCCGGAATACGTCCAACCGAGGAAGGTATAACCCTTTTTCGTAGGCTCGCGCAAGGTTATGCTATCGCCCGTATTATAGCCCGAGGGATTGAAAGAGCTGTTGTTTCCACCATCCAAGTAATAGGTTATCGGGTAGCTATTGGGAATCCATTTTGCCACCGCGGTAACATCGCGTGTATATTTCCACTCGCCAGACGTCATTTTTGTTGAACCATCGTACCAGCCACCGAAGGTGTAACCCGGGCGATTTGCCGATGTAAGCGTAAAGTTGGTTCCATATTTAACATCTTGGGTGTCAATGCTCACCGTTCCATCGTTTGCGTCATATGTAAGGGTATATTCGTTAGGCTCCCAAACAACACCTGCATCAACGTTGCTCGTTATAGGATTGGTAAAGTCATAGCTCCAGCCACCAAAATGATAACCATTCGGAGCGGTTAGAGTAGGAGGATTAGCAAACGCTCCCTCTTCGACCTTTTCAGTCGAGTGGTCGCTCAATATGCTTTGGTAATAAGTAACTGTATAAACAGGACGGCGGCGAATTAAAAGAATGTACTGTTGCACATTTGAAAACTCATCCTCAACCATAAGGTAATATATATTGTTTCCTACGGAAAGCTCTACGGTTTTACTCGCTATTGTATCATTTCCTGAAAGGTCTGTGGATACCGTCCACTTCGACTTATTATTTACCGTTACTACCTCGCTAAGTGAGTAAACGATTTTCGAGTTCGGGACAGAAATATAGTAAACCGTACCAAGCGAATCATCTTTAGTCTTCTCAAATCCGACAAGTTCAACCTCTGTTCCTTTTACAGCATTCTCATCTAAAAAACATGCATAAACACTCATATCAGATGAAAGCGGAGCATCAAGCAAGGAATTAGCGGTAAAAGGTTTTTGCCAAGTGTCCTTATCCCAATACCAACCGTCAAAGACGTGTCCTTCTTTAACAGGATCGCTCGGTATCTTGATGGTTTCCTTTCCGCTTGTGTTAACGGTTGCGTAAACTTCACCGTCGACAACAAAGTCAACCTTGAATTCGACTTTTCCGCAAGATGCAAGTCCAACGCTTGTTGTCAAAACTAGCAACAAAGTAATAAGCGATACTAATACTTTTCTCATAGTAAATCCTCCTGAAAATGCAAAAAGTGCGACAGCCGAAGCCGTCGCACAAAAAACGCCAGCCCCAATTGTCGCCAAACAATCTATTCGTAGCATAGCTTCGCTATACTCTCGGATAAGGAGCCGCGCTTTTAACAAAACGGGATTATCCAAGAGCACGCCGAAAAAGGCATAGTTTCACCATAAAGAGAAAAATGGCTATGCGTACGAATATTAAGATTGTTTGGCAGGTATATTATACCACAGCAGGAGCAAAATTGCAATACTTACAGTACATTTTCTGTTTTTCATTAAAAACCGCAGTTCCTAATATAAGTGCTCCGAAAAAAACAAAAAGAGGGCGCCCCGCCCTCTTTAATTGTCAATGTTAAATTTCTTCAAAATTGCCTTGAATTTATCCTGCGCTGAGAGGCAGGTGTCGATTAGATAGCCCTTTTCCCTGTCCCACTCCTTAAGGCCTCTGTAATAAAAGAGCTTATGCTCCTCGTCGATGATAAAGGGGGTGACGTTATGCCTCAGGCATTCGCCAAACATAATAAGCCTTCCGACTCTGCCGTTTCCGTCCTGGAAGGGATGTATGCGCTCAAAGGCAACGTGAAAGGCTAGGATATCCTCGAGGCTTTTTTCTTTTTTCTTGTTGTAGCTGTCAAGCAGAGCTCTCATTTCGCCCTCTACCGCCACAGGCTCGGTAGTATCCATTCCTCCAACCTCATTGGCAAGCCTTTTATATTCGCCTACTCTGAACCAATCAAGGCGGCTGTCGCTCGTTCCGCTTTTTAAGAGGAAATGTAGCTCTTTGATATATTTTTCCGTTGGCGCAAGATGGGCGTTATCTATCATACAGTCGATGCACCTGAAATGATTTGACGTTTCAATAATATCGTCAACGTTGACCGCCTTTTCGGAAAGTCCTATGGTGTTGGTTTCAAAGATGTACCGTGTTTCGTCGTGGGTGAGTCGAGAGCCTTCGATATGATTTGAATTATAGGTCAGGTCAATCTGCACCCTGTGATAGATACCGCCAGAAAGTCGAGAAGCCTTTTCCTCCCTGAGAATATCAAGCAGCGTTCTTTTCTTATCCGAGCGCACAGCTCTTTCCGGCTTTTCTGCAGTGTCCGGAATTTCCCAGGTCTTACCGGAAAGGCGCGCGCCCGCAACTCGCCCCAGGGCGCAGTAATTTCTGACGCTCCGCTCGGAAATGCCCCATTTTTTCGCTGCCTCTGCTACCGAAATGTATATCATAATAATCTCCTCAAAAACCTTATCGGCAATTTACACTATTATTTTATCACATCATCGGCAAAATATCAAGAGTTTTTTAAATTGTTTTCAGAGGTTATTTTGCCGATAGCGGAAAAATGAGAGGGACGCCGTGCTTATGCTTGGCTTCCCTATCGTTGCTCTCTTATCCCTGAGACTATCAAGGCTTCAGCCTTTGGTATAGCCCTCTATCCAGGAGAGTATGTCCTCGTATTTTTTCGTTCCGTCGGCGACGGCGAGCCCGAGGGAGATGACTTCGTCGCTCGTCGGGCGAATGGGCGAGCCGTTAACCTCAAGAAAGGCGAGCATAGCTAAGACGCCTATGCGCTTGTTGCCGTCGACGAAGGCGTGGTTAGACACGAGCGAGTAGCACAGCCTTGCCGCCTTTTCGTTAAGGGTCGGGTAGGTTTCCACGCCGCCAAAGCCGGCAAAAGGAGCTTCAAGAGCCGATATGAGCAGGCCCGTGTCACGAATTTCGGGGCTGCCGCCTGTTCTCTCGCTTATCATTCTATGCAGGGCGGCGGCGGTATTTATATCTATTCTTTTCATTTCGCAAGCTCTAAAAACGCGTCGATATAGAGTGTGAGCAGCTCGTCCGCCGCCTTCATATATTCCTCCGAGGGAGGCTCGGTTTCTATTTTTTTCAGCTTGTTTTCTTCCATTTTTTCCTCAACTCGATTTAATTTTGACGATTTATACTTTAAAGTCCCGCGATTTTCTCGCGGGACTTCGTTGTTTCTTTTAGGCTATGCCAAAATCAGCCGGGCTGCTTGCCAAAGTACGCCTGGATACCGCCGTCGACGTAGAGAATCTGACCGTTGACGAAGTCGGACGCCTCGGATGCAAGGAATACTGCGGGTCCCTCGAGGTCCTCGGGGTTACCCCATCTGCCTGCGGGAGTCTTGGAATCGGTGATAAAGCTGTCGAAGGGATGCTTGGAACCGTCGGGCTGACGCTCACGAAGGGGTGCGGTCTGAGGAGTAGCGATATAGCCGGGGCCGATACCGTTGCACTGAATGTTATACTGACCGTACTCTGATGCGATGTTTCTGGTAAGCATCTTGAGTCCACCCTTCGCGGATGCGTATGCGGAGACGGTCTCGCGGCCGAACTCACTCATCATAGAGCAGATATTGATTATCTTACCTGCGCCCTTCTTTATCATAGAAGGAATAACCGCCTTGGATACGATAAAGGGTGCGTTGAGGTCAACGTCGATAACCTGTCTGAACTCGGACGCCTTCATCTCAATCATAGGAATTCTCTTGATAATGCCTGCGTTGTTGACGAGAATGTCGATAACGCCGACCTCCTTCTCAATCTGAGCAACCATTGCGTTAACCGCATCCTCGTCGGTAACGTCGCATACGTAGCCCTTAGCATCGATGCCTGCCTCCTTGTAGCTTGCAAGACCCCTGTCAACGAACTCCTGCTTGAGGTCGTTGAAAACGATGGTAGCACCTGCTGCTGCAAGACCCTTTGCAATTGCAAAGC
>JAFTST010000058.1 GCA_017467165.1 Clostridia bacterium
AAGGTCGTTGATATAGAATACGGGGTCGGTGTCATCCTCGCCAATTCTTACCTCAACTACCGTACCGTCAGCCTTGACCATAACTCCGTGAAGAGCGAGCGGAATTGCTGTCCACTGATACTTTTTCACACCGCCGTAGTAGTGTGTTTTGAGAAAGCCCATATTCGCATCCTCATACAGAGGTACCTGCTTGAGATCAAGACGGGGCGAATCAATATGCGACGCGAGGATTTTAATACCGTCACGCTCGATATCGGAAGAACCGATACGGAATACGAAAATGCTCTTTCCCTTCTGATTATAATACTTCTTGTCGCCCACAGAAAGCTTATCGCCGAGCTTATACTCGGTATAGCCTACCGCCTCGACGAGCTCTATGGTAGCCTTCGTAGCCTCGCGCTCGGTCTTGGCATCGTCAAGATACTTCATATATCCTACGGAATAGTCAAAAATCTCCTTGATTTGCTCAGGAGTCGCCTCCTCGTAGACGTTCTTTTTCTTGTACGAAAGCTTCTCGTACAATTCCTTAGCTGTTAATTCAGACATAATATATCTCCTTTATACATTTATTTTTTCAAATATTTCCTTTACCCTGAAAGCAAGCTCTGACATATCCCCGTTATTTTCAATAACGAAATCTGAAAGCAGAATAAGCTCGCTGTCGCTCTTCTGCGCCGCTATCCGCCGCTCTGCCAAAACTCTGTCAATGCCGTCGCGCCTCATTATCCGCTCTATTCTCAGCTCCACATCGGCAACGACCGCCACGGTATAATCACACAGCGAGTTTATCCCCGACTCGAAAAGCAGAGGCGCGTCAATAATAGCGTATTTTCTACCCTCGTCGCGATATCCCTTGAGGATTTCGAGAATCCTTGCTATAACGTACTTGTGAGTGATTGAGTTAAGGCGCGCTGTCTTTTTTTCCACATCGGGTGGAGTGAAAACAATGTCGCGTAGATATGCTCTGTCGAGCGCGCCCTGCTTAACGCACTCTGCGCCGAATTCCAAGGCAATCTCATCAAGGCAGGGGCCCGTGTGCGAGGTAATATTATGATAAACGCTGTCGGCATCGACCGATGGGATACCGAGGGTGTTGAATACGGCACAGACCGCGCCCTTGCCGCTACCGCTTCCGCCGCACAAACCTATTATTTTCATAGCAATATTTCTCCTCAATATATAAATTATATATTAAATATTTTGTAAAGTCAAGTTTAATATTAAATTTTCGCTTTCCTGGGAAAAATAGGTATTAACAAAATACGGGAAGATGAATAATATCTAATAGAATTATTAAGGAGATGCTATGATAAATACCGACAACTTTCAACCCGATAAGGAATATTTCGCGGCGGCTAACAGCCACACGGGGTTTATATCAAAATTTGATAAGGTTTTCAAAAGAGAGAGCTATAAAAGAGTATTCATTCTGAAGGGCGGCCCGGGAACGGGAAAAAGCACGATATTGAAGGGGCTATGCTCCTTGGGCAGAAAGAACAAGCTACAAGCAGAGGCTATATATTGCTCCTCAGACCCGCATTCGCTCGACGGGGTAATCCTTTCTAATAACGACCTCAGAATTGCGGTTCTTGACGGAACGAGCCCTCACGCCGAGGAGGCGGTTTGCCCGGGTGCGATAGACGAGCTTGTTGACCTTGGCTCGGGCTTTAATACAAGGCTTCTCGAGGAACAAAGAGAGGTAATACTTCGCGCATCATCTCTCAAAAAACAGGCGTACAAAAAGGCATACGACACGCTCGCAGAGGCGGCAGAATTATTCGAGCTTATTTTGAAGGAAGTTAAGCTATTCGATATTTATTCCTTGGCAGATGAGATAGCTGAGGAGAATTTGTCAGACATATCCGACGCGCGCGGAGAGCAATCGGAGTCGGAAATTTTCTATACTGCATTTGGAAAAAACGGGCTTTTCACACTACCTCCAAGAACAGATAAAAGGATAATTAATATAGGCGGCGACAGTTTATTTTCACGCCTTGTGTTGAGTAAAATCAAGGAAAAATTGAAGGAAAAATCAATAAAGTCCACCTCGTTCTCCTCCCCGCTTGACAGACGGATTTGTGACCGGGTTGAGACCGGGAGCTGCGTCTATTTATGCGACCGCTCAAGCCCTGAAACAATAGATACCTCGGGAATATCGATTTCTGATTATCCGCTTCTGTATAAGCTTTTTGACTGCTACCTTGCTTTGCTCGATAAGGCGAAGGCGTATTTTAAGGAAGCCTCGATGTACCACTTTGAGCTCGAGGACATATACAAGGGTGCTGTTGATTTTGGGAATAATGACGAGATATTCTCCTCGCTGTGCTCTCGCATCGAAGGATACCTTCTATAATTTTTTTACATTTATTGACATAACTATTCTTTTATGCTATTATATAAATACTGATAAAAAAAGGCTGTCGCACCGCGACAGCCTTTAAAGTGAATTATTTGAGTGAGTTAACGATTTCCTCGGTGTCCTTAGCTATAACGAGCTCCTCGTTGGTGGGTATCATATATACCGCAACTCTGGAGTTGTCAGAAGAAAGCTTAACGGGGTCGCCGCTGTGTCCGAAGTCGTTAGCCGCCTCGTCTAGCTCGATACCGAGATATTCAAGTCCCTCAAGAGCGTTCTTTCTGATATAAGGCGAGTGCTCACCGATACCTGCGGTGAATACTACGGCGTCAAGACCGCCCATCGAAGCGGAATAAGCGCCGATAAACTTCTTTATCTGATAGCAGAGCATATCGTATGCGAGCTTCGCTCTCTCGTGGCCCTCGTTCATAGCCTTTTCAAGATCTCTGGAATCCGAGCTGATTCCACTGATTCCCAAAAATCCGCACTTCTTGTTGAGATAGCTCTCTGCCTCGGCAGGAGTCATACCCTCCTTATCCATAATGTAGGGTACGATTGCAGGGTCGATAGCGCCGCTTCTCGTTCCCATCATAATACCGTCAAGAGGAGTGAAGCCCATCGAGGTGTCGACGCACTTGCCGTCCTTAACAGCCGAGATGGACGAGCCGTTTCCGATATGGCAGGTGACAATCTTCGTTCCCTTCGCCTCGCCGCCGAGAACCTTAATCATCTCGCCGCTTACGTATCTGTGAGAGGTTCCGTGAGCGCCGTATCTTCTTATCTGATACTTCTCGTACATATCGTAGGAAACGCCGTACAGGAATACGTTCTTCGCCATCGTCTGATGGAAAGCGGTGTCAAATACGAGAACCTGCGGTGTGTTGGGCATTACAGAGGTACAGCCCTTGATTCCCATAATATGCGCGGGAGTGTGCAGGGGTGCGTAGGAAACGCACTTACCAAGAAGCTCCATTACCTCATCGGTAACGAGAGTCGACTGAGTGAAATATGCGCCGCCGTGGACAACTCTGTGTCCGATTGCCTCAATCTCGT
>JAFTST010000008.1 GCA_017467165.1 Clostridia bacterium
AAAAAGGCGGCAGATGCCGCCTTTTTTTCTTCCGCGCCCACGCGTATAATATGAATGAAGGATTTTATCGCGAGATAACAAAAACCGAGCCGTGCGGCTCGGTTTTTCTACCTATTAGTTAGATACGTAGGGGAGAAGTGCCATCTGGCGAGCTCTCTTGATAGCTACGGTGAGCTGTCTCTGGTGGAGAGCGCAGGTGCCGGAAACACGTCTGGGAAGGATCTTAGCTCTCTCGGAAATGAACTTTCTGAGCTTAGCTACGTCCTTGTAATCAATTCCGTTGACCTTATCCTGACAGAAGATGCAAACCTTCTTTCTTCTGTGGTTAGGACGGAAGGAACGAGAAGAATTATCCATTTTTTGATCCAATACCTTTCTAACTCACGATTTCTGTATTTCGCCCGATACAGTGAGTCGCATATCGGACGGACGGGAGCCTATCAGAAGGGAAGGTCCGCGTCGTTTGTAATCTCCTCAAATCCACCGGTCTCAGCGTTGGTGTAAGAGGGAGTGCCGTAAGCATTAGGGGTGTATGCAGCGCCCTCAGTGGTGGGAGCCGCGCCGTTCTGATTAGCAGAGGTTACGAAGGTGACCTCGTCAGCCACGACCTCGGTAACGTAACGCTTCTGACCCTGATTGTCGGTCCAGTTTCTTGTCTGAAGCTGTCCGCAGACGAGAATAGGATTGCCCTTTTTAAAATAGCGGCTGACAAATTCAGCGTTCTGTCTCCAGGTAACGATGTTAATGAAGTCGACCGTCTGCTGTCCCTGCTCGGACCTGCCAAAACGGCGATTAACAGCGATAGAGAAGCTACATACGGAAATGCCGCCCGTAGTCTGCTTGAGCTCGGGGTCTGCCGTCATATTACCTATAAGGATAACCTTGTTGAAGCTTGCCATTATTCCGCCTCCAATTTCAAAATTAATTACTCCTCGGTTGCTTCTACAACCTCGGTGGTCTGCTCGGTAGCCTCTTCAACTGCCTCAACAACAGCTGCGGGTGCTTCGGGAGCAGCCTTCTCCTCAACTGCGAGAGTCATATAGCGGATAACACCCTCGGTGATACCGAATACGCGCTCAAGCTCAAGAGGGAAGGTGGGTTCGCTCTTAAAGGTAAGAAGAACGTAGTATCCCTCGGTAATGTAGTTGATAGGATACGCGAGCTTCTTCTTGCCCCACTCGTTAACAGTAACATCGGTAGCGTTGTCGTTAACGAGATTTACAAACTTCTCGCACAGGGTCTTGTAATCCTCTTCGGAATAGTTACCGCTGATTGCAAAGAGAGTTTCGTAAGAACAAATCTTCTTTTCCATCGTTTTTATACCTCCTTATGGACTTTTGTGGCCACGCTCGTGGCAAGGAGTCGGGCGCCTTCGCCCGAACTACCGAGGTATTATAACATTTTTACCAAAGCTTGTCAAGGGCATTTGAACAAATATTATAAAAATATTTTTACAAGTATATATTTTATTAAAAGGTTGAAAATTTCCGCGTTTTGATATATAATCTATTTGTCGGGTCGCAGACTGCGAAATATTCCCGACAAGCAACGAAGGGTGAGCCTATGAAAGCAGTTAAGGAGCTTGCAAGAGCGAAAATAAATCTGTATCTTGACGTGCTCTCAAAAAGAGAGGACGGCTTCCACGATATCAAGACGGTGATGCACACAACCACGCTCTCGGACGAAATAACACTTTCGCAGAATGGCACGGGAAAGCGCTGTGTGCGCCTTGTTGCAGACGCGGAAAGATGGCTGCCCACAGACCAGAGAAACATAGCCTATACCGCCGCTATGCTCTATATGGAGCGCGCGGGGATTGACGCGGAAATACATATCAGACTGAAAAAGAAAATACCGGTTGCCGCAGGTCTTGCTGGCGGGTCGGCAGACGCCGCCGCGGTGCTTCGGGGAATGAACAGACTTTTCGGAAGGCTTATGAGCGATAAGCTTCTCCTTTCTCTTGCCGCGGAGCTTGGAAGCGACGTACCATTTTGCCTGCTGGGCGGCACGGCTCTGTGCTATGGCAGGGGCGAGAGGATTGAAAGACTGCCTGAAGGCTTGTCGCTGTCGCTCGTTATCGCCGTGGCTAACGAGTTCGTTTCCACCCCCACAGCATATTCAGAGCTGGACAGGCTGTATTCGGATTTCTCGGGCAAGATTGAGGAGCACGCGTCGGAGCTTGACTCGCTTATCTCGGCTATAAGGACGGGCGCATCGGTCGAGGAGTGTCTATATAACATCTTTGAGGACGCGGTTCTTCCGCAGTGTAGGGGCGCTGCTCGGCTAAAAACCCGACTTATTGAGCTCGGGGCGAGCGCGGCTCTGATGAGCGGTAGCGGACCAAGCGTTTTCGGCATATTCCCAAGCGATGCTCTCGCAGATGCCGCCGCCGAGGCTCTGAGAGCCGAGGGCGTTGTGGCTCACAGCGCGAAAAGCGGCTGATAATGCTGAATTAAGAATGAAGAATGCAGAATTAGGAATAGAAAAGGGTACATTGTGGTTGAATTACAACAAATACTCTCTGAAAGCCGCTGATTTTTCAGCGGTTTTTCTTATTGACAATCCTTATCTCTTGGGATATAATGTTTGGGTACGTCAGAGTGCGCGTGCCTCTTAGAGAAAATGGAGAAGAAAATGACGAAAAATACAACGACGAAGCTATTTGTAAATCCTATATTCGTTTCGCTCGCGGCAATATTCTGCTGCGCGCTATGGGGAAGCGCCACCCCCTTTATCAAGACCGGATATAAAATAATGTTTGGCGAGGCGGGACCCGATATTCCGTCAACTATACTTTTCGCGGGTATCCGCTTCTTTCTCGCGGGAGTGCTGACGGTTATTATATACAGCATTGCCAGAAGGCGCGTGCTTCTTCCCAAGGCGGAAAACCTCGGAATTATAGGCATCGTCGCGGCGTTTCAGACGGTAATTCAGTATTTCTTTTTCTACGTAGGTTTAGCCAACACGACGGGCGCCAAGGGTACTATCCTCTCGGGCTCCTCGTCCTTCTTCGCAATTCTTATGTCAACGCTCGTTTTCCGTCAGGAAAAGCTGACGGCGAAGAAAATGATAGCCTGCCTTGTCGGATTTGGCGGAATTATAGCGGTTAACCTCAACGGTCTTGATTTTTCTATGAACCTTATGGGTGACGCCTTCGTTCTTTTCTCGGGTGTATCCCTCGGAGTTTCCTCGGTGCTTATCAAGCGCTTTTCAAGCCGCGAGGACCCCGTCGTTATCAGCGGTTATCAGTTTATATTAGGCGGCGCGGTGATGATTGTCGTAGCGCTGCTGCTGGGCGGCAGAGTTGATTTGTCCGACGTGCGCGGCATTGGCGTTCTGATTTATCTTTCCGCGCTTTCCGCAGTCGCCTATGCGCTCTGGGGCGTCCTTCTCAAGTATAACCCCGTTTCCAAGGTGACTATATTCTCCTTTATGACGCCCGTTTTCGGCGTCCTGCTCACCAAGCTGATGCTCCCCGAGGAGAGCAAGGTTTCGCTTCTTAACCTCATAATCTCGCTCGTCCTCGTGTGCGTGGGTGTATTTATGCTGAACTACACGAAAAGCAAGCCTCAGATACCCGCTCCGACACCCCCCGCACAGACCGCCGACACCTCAGAGGACACGGTCACAGAGGCACAAGCGGAATAAATTACCGTAACCGACAGTAGCCCTTGCCGCTACCGTCGGTTTTTCTTTTCCTTTTCTGCGAAATTACCCCCTCATATCTGTTGACAAGTCATAGCGGATATGATAAAATATTTATTTAGAAAAGCGTTACGTTCGGGTTCGGTTTTAACTCGGGAAAGGGGGGCTCTATGGCATTCAAGGACAAGAATGAAAAGGACGATTTCTGGGATATAGACAAGCTTGTGCCGAGGAAAAAGTCAAGTCTTTCGCCATTTGCCTCGCAGGACCCCGTCCGCGATTATACTCCACCCGAGCCAAGGGCTGATGCTGTGGTTACTACCTCGAGCGAGCGTCCTGCGGACGAGAGGTCACTCTCCTTTTCCGACAGGGGTCAGAAGAGGGTTTCGGAGTCCGAAACCTATTATCCCGAGGGGCACAGCCTTATTCGGAGCGTTACCGTCCACCATTTTATTGACAAGTACGACTTCTACGATAATTTCAGGAAAACCGCCCTGATATATTTCGACTATCGCCCGACGGCAAGGTACGATTTCGTGGATTTTTATTCCTATCAGCCGCAGTATTCACAGCTTACCCCCGAGCAGAAGAATTATTATTTCTATTGGCGCGGCGAGCTTCAGCGCGGAAGATACATTCGCTCAAATTCCTCGTATATCAGGCTCTATATCAGCGAGGTGCTGAACCTGCCAGATAAGATACCGCCAGCCGAGGGTATACTTATCCTTTGTCGCCTGTGGCGAGAGTACAGACGGCAGTTTCCGATGCTCGACAGCTATCTTGCCGCCTGGATATGCGATTACTGCCTGGTTCACAGGCTCCACCTGCCGATAGAGGAGCTCGAGAGCTTCTTGCCCGACGTTATCGCTATCAGTAGCTTCAAGGAGTTTTATCTTTCGGGCATCGAGCACGCGCCCTCGAAAATCGGGGCGATTCTCAGCTATCTTTCGGACTACGATTACAGAAAGAGCAAGTATATAGACGGTGACCCCGAGCACAGCGAGGAAAAGAGAAAAGAGGAGGCAGAGCTTTTCAGAAAGCATATTGAGGGCGCGATGTCGCTTCTTCTTTCTGACCTGTGGGGCGAGTGCGTTGACGAGTGCCGCACGGGAGTGCCCGAGAAAAAGAGATACGACGCCTTCATAGGAGCTGTCTGCACGCACAAGGTGAAAAGAAAGCTCGAGGTGGAGTATTATCGCATAGATAAGGCGGAGGGACTGCACAGAGGGGTTACAGCCGCTGTCAGATACGCGGAAAACAAGATTCGCGCCCTGCTCGGTATCAAGGGAAGACTCTCGGTCAAGGACCTGCCGACAGACTACCGCTCGCTTATCGACTACTACTTTGACGCTATCAATAAGAGGGCAGAGAAGGAAAGACAGAGAGCCTCAGCACCCGAATACGAAAGGCTCTACGACGCCCCCGACGAAAAAATGTCGAGCGAGGGAGCGGACGAGATAGAGCGCGCGTCCTGGAGCACGACTATGCGTCTTGTCGAGGCGTCGGACGAGGAAATACAAGAGGCGCTTATTCCCACGGAGCAGATAGCAGAGCCTGAGTGCAGAGCGGAGTTGTCCGTCGAGCCTCAGTCCTCATCTGATACGGAGGACAACCCCGAAGGCTACGGTCTTGGCGATGAGGAGCTAGGATATATCTCGATGCTTCTCGGTATCGGCGAGAGCGGCTCGGTTGTCGGAGGATTTGACGAGGCGGCGATTGTCGAGAGGATTAACGAGGCGTTTTCCGACGGCTTCGGCGACGTTATAATTGAAGAAACACCCGATGGATATACCATCATTGAGGATTACAGAGAGGATATAACAGAATGGCTATTGAGGCTAATGAAATAAAGGTACCTAAAAGAATATTGAACACGCTTCTTGCATCGCTTTCCGCGGGCGTTGTGCCCAGATGCGGCGCGCCGTATATAGCTATCGGAAGACAGGACGAGATAAGCTCGCTCCTCGATAATCTCGATACGGTTGCAGACGGAGGCGCGGCTTGCCGCTTTCTCATAGGCAGATACGGTAGCGGTAAGAGCTTTCTTATTCAGCTTATCCGCGGATACGCGCTTGACAGGGGCTTTATCTGCCTTGACGCAGACCTCTCCCCCGAGCGCAGACTGACGGGCGGAAGCGGCGCGGGTCTTGCTACCTACCGCGAGCTTATGATAAATCTTTCCTGCAAGTCATCTCCCGACGGAAACGCGCTTTCTGTTGTGCTCTCGAGATATTTCACCAGGCTCAAAACAGAGCTTGTCAGCGAGGGAATACTCCCCGGGAACGAGGGCTTTGAGGACGAGCTGAAAAGGAGAATATTCCTGACGCTCTCCGAGCTTGAGGGTGACGTCGGCGGCTTTGATTTCGCGCGTGTGCTCGGCGAGTACTATATAGCCACCATTAACGATGATTCAGAGAGAAAGAGCAGCTGTCTGAGGTGGCTCAGAGGCGAATTTTCAACCAAGACCGAGGCTAAGGCGGCTCTCGGCTTTTCGGTGAGCACGGTTATCGACGACGACAACTGGTACAGCTTTATCAAGCTGCTCTCGGCGCTGTCGGTGAAGCTCGGATACTCGGGCGTTATAATGTTCATCGACGAGTGCGTAAACCTATATAAGATACCGAACAGGATATCCCGAGAGGCGAACTACGAGAAAATTCTCGCTATTTTCAACGACACCCTGCAGGGCAAGGCGAAGCATCTCGGCGTGATTTTCGGCGGAACTCCGCAGTTCCTCGAGGACACGAGAAGGGGACTGTTCAGCTATGACGCGCTTCGCTCGCGTCTTGCAGATTCCAAGTACACCGAGATGGGATACAGAAATCTGTCCTCGCCGGTTATCCGACTTCGCAGACTGTCCGACAACGAGCTTCTCGCTCTGGTCAAAAGACTTTCAAGGCTCTATGCGCAGAGAGAGGGTATGACAGTGCCGCCCGTCACGGACGAGGAGATTGAGCGCTTCGTCACACACGCGCTCTCACGCGCGGGAGCCGAGGAAATGATAACCCCGCGTGAGATTATCCGCGACTTTCTCACCCTGCTCGCTATTCTCAGGGATAACCCTGCGGCGAGCTTTGATTCGCTTCTTTCAAGAATGGGTAAGCCCGAGGCGAATGAGGGTGACACAGAGGTCGGTGCGGGTAGCCGGGACACGCCCGTTGCTCCACCGAAAAAGATAGGATTATTCGATATTGATATATAATTTGAGGCAGAAACAATGACAGAAGCAGAGAGAGTATTCTCGAGATTTCCTGATTTTATTAAAGAATATATTTATAGCCACGGCTGGAGCGAGCTCAGAGATATACAGATTGAGGCGGCGAGGGTTATTCTTGACACCGATTCAAATCTGCTTTTGTCCTCCTCAACGGCGTCGGGAAAAACCGAGGCGGCTTTCTTCCCGATTATCGCAGACGTTATAGATTCTCCCGACTATAAGAGCTCGGTTTCGGTGCTGTACATAGCGCCGCTCAAGAGCCTTATCAACGACCAGTTCTACCGCCTTGACGAGCTGCTCGATGCCTCGGGCATCAGGGTAACGCATTGGCACGGCGACGTCGGCGTATCTCACAAGTCGAAGCTCCTGAAGAATCCCGAGGGCATACTGCAGATTACCCCCGAGTCGCTCGAGTCGATGCTGATGAACAGGTCTAACGATATTCCGAGACTCTTCGGAGCGCTGAAGTACGTGGTTATCGACGAGATACACTCGCTCATTGGCGCGGACAGAGGTAACCAGGTTATCTGTCTGCTTTCGAGAATCGCCAGGCTTATCGGCTACTCGCCGAGGAGAGTCGGACTCAGCGCAACGGTTGGTGACGTTCATCTGGCGGCAGAATGGCTTGGCGCGGGAAGCGGCAGAGAAACGATAGCTCCAATTCCGCCAAGAGTTCCTCTTAAGTGGCGGCTCGGAGCAGAGCATTTTTATATTGAAAATCCCGATGAAAATCAGAGCAAGAGGGCTAAGAGCTCCGCATCTGACGGCAGAGAGGGCGGCGGATATGCCAGACTCGACCCGGGCTTTGAGTTTCTGTATGACGCGGTCTATGGAAAAAAGGCGCTGGTTTTCTCAAATTCGAGAGAGGAAACGGAATACGTCACGGCAACCCTGCGTCAGATATCGAAAGCCAGGGGAGATAGGGACGTTTTCTATATTCACCACGGAAATCTCTCAGCATCTCTCAGAGAGGATGCAGAGCTGACTATGAAGGACGACACGGTGACCCAGGCTGTTACCTGTGCTACTGTCACGCTTGAGCTCGGTATTGATATAGGCAGGCTTGATAGGGTGGCGCAGATTGGCTCGCCAACTACCGTTTCGGGCTTTCTTCAAAGACTCGGACGCTCGGGCAGACGAGGCTCACCGCCCGAGATGGTGATGCTCTACAGAGAGGAAACCCCTCTGCCAAACGCTCCGTTACCCGAGATTATTCCCTGGGAGCTGCTTCGCGGTATAGGTATCGTTGAGCTGTATTCCTCGGAGAGATTTATAGAGCCGCCGAGATTAAAGAAAATGCCGCTCTCCTTAGCCTTTCACCAGACGCTGAGCACGATAATGTCCGAGGGAGAGCTGACCCCGAGGGAGCTTGCCGACAGGGTTCTGTCCCTTCCGCCCTTCGCCCATCTCTCGCGCGAGGATTACAGAGCGCTGCTCGTTTCTATGATTAACGACGAGTACCTGGAGCTGACCGAGGGAGGGGGGCTTATCGTCGGACTTCGCGGCGAAAGAATAGTCAATTCGTTCAAATTTTATGCCGTTTTCAAGGATAGCGAGGATTATACCGTCAGGTGTGAGAGCGAGGAAATCGGCACTATAACCACTCCGCCTCCCGTTGGCGACAGGTTCGCCCTGGCGGGCAGAGTATGGGAGGTCCGTGAGGTTGATATTCCTCGCAGACTGATTTTCGTCAAGGCCGTCGAGGGCAAGATGGAGGTTTCCTGGCCGGGCGATAGCGGCGAAATACACACGAAGCTGCTTTTAGCTATGCGAGAGGTGCTTTTCAACGGAAAGGACTACGCTTTTCTCGGCGATAACGCCAAGGAAAGACTTGAAAACGCGCGCAGAGTGGCTAAAAACGCGGGAATGGACAGGAATATGCTCATTTTCCTTGGTGGACAGAGCTACGTTCTCTTTCCCTGGCTTGGCACGCGCTCCTTCCGTACTATGCGAAGATTTCTGCAGAAGAACGCGACCCATCTCGGCATATCCGATATTCAGAGCGAGGGCTGCTGTTATATAACCTTCAAGGCGAAATCTGACGCAGGACGCGCGCTTATGGCTAATATTAAAAATATCATCGACACCGAGGGGCTTGATACGGGCGAGCTCGTCGTAGGCGGAGAATGTCCCGTATTTGATAAGTTCGACGAGTATATTCCGCCCGAGCTTCTCAGAAAGGCGTACGCCACCGACAGACTGCTTGCCGACGAGGTGACTTTGAGAATGTGCGAGGGGGTAATATGATATACGACCTTATAGCGCCCATATACGATAGAATTAACGGGGAAATTGATTATTCGCTCTGGGCGGATTTCATAGAGAAAATAGTTAAGGAGCATTATACGCTCGGTACTCCGGAGCTGGTACTCGACCTTGGCTGCGGCACGGGAAGAATGACCCGTGAGCTCGCCTCGCGAGGATATGATATGACGGGAGTTGACTACTCAGCCGAAATGCTCGATATAGCGAGGGGGAAAGCGGAGCAAGAGGGGCTTCGGAATATACTCTGGCTCTGTCAGGATATGCGCTCCTTCGAGCTGTACGGCACGGTTGAGCTCGTAGTTTCCTGCCTTGACTGTATAAATCATATAACGAAAAGCGCCGAGCTCTCCGAATGCTTCAGGCTCGTGCATAACTATCTCTCGCCCGAGGGATTGTTCGTTTTCGATATCAACGGAAAATATAAGTTTGAGAATATCTATTCGGACAGGGCGTACGTTATGGAGGAGGGTGGCGACGTCTGCATCTGGCAGAACAGCTATAACCCCGGGACGAGAATCTGCGATTTCTATATAACCCTGTTTTCGGAAAATACAGACGGCAGCTACGACAGACACGACGAGGTGCAGAGAGAAAAAATGTACACCTTGAGAGCTATAAGAAAGCTGCTCTCTGACAATTCACTTGAGCTTGTCGGCGCATACTCCGACTTCAGCTTCACCCCCGCGACCGACGCTGACGAGCGGATATATTTCGTCGCCAGATGCAGAAAATGAGAGGAGAAAAAATGAAAGTACAAGGTTCAACCATTCTTCGCGGTATGACACGCGACGGCTCAGCGAGGTTTCTCGTTATTAACTCCCGCGATATGATTAACGCTATGAGAGAGGCGCACGCGACCTCGCCCACAGCAACAGCGGCGCTCGGAAGAACTATCACCGCCGCTTCAATGATAGGAACTATGCTTCCCGAGGAAGGCGATACCGTTACCATAACCTTCGCAGGCGATGGAGAGGCGGGAAAGATAATCGCTGTCGCCGACTACTTCGGCAACGTCAAGGGATATATCCAGAACCCTCTGGCAAGTCCGCCGAAAAAGCCGAACGGAAAGCTCAACGTTGGCGCCGCTGTCGGAGCGGGCACGCTGTCCTTCGTCAAGTGCGTCGGCGGCGGAGATCTTCAGACGGGTATGACCGAGATTGTTTCGGGCGAGATAGCAGAGGATATAGCTACCTACTTCGCTCTAAGCGAGCAGATACCCACCGTGCTTTCGCTCGGCGTCAGAGTGGATAAGGACTACACCTGCCTTGCCGCGGGCGGAATACTTATTCAGCTTCTGCCGTTTCCCGAGGAGGCGACGGTTGACCTCATTGAAAGAAACGCCGCTGCGCTCAGCAACATCTCACAGCTTTTTGAGCTCGGAATGAGCAACGAGGATATAGCAGAGCTGGCTCTTAAGGATATTCCGTATGATATATTTGATACCCTCGAGGTAGAGTACAGATGCGATTGCTCGGCTGACAGAATGAGAAAGAAAATTCTCAGCCTTGGCAGAAAGGAAATTGAGAATATGCTCGACGAGCAGGAAAGGGAGGGCAAGGACAGGTCGCTCACCGCTGTCTGTCGCTTCTGCGGCTCCGAATACACCTATTCTGAGGCTGAGCTTCTCGGTTAAACTATTTCGTTCCCCTGCATAGAATGTAGGGGAACTTCTTTTTTTCCAGGTGAGATATGAGTGAGATTTTCAGCGACGTACAGATAGGTATACATAGGGAATATTTGGAAAAGCTAAGATTGAAATATTCTATATTGAAAAAGAGCGGGATTGGTATAAATTCGGATAATATAAGAGATATAGCGAGGCAGAAAACAGACCCGTCACTAAAAAGGGAGGCGCTGGAGCTTCTGGCGGAGATTTCAGCTCACGAGCTTTTCTTTTCCTCCCTCGGAAAAATCCGCCAGCCCGAGTCGGCGCTGATAAGGAAATACTACCCAAGCTGCGCCGCCTTCTTAAATTACCTTTTCAGGCTTGGCGCGGATAGAAAATACGGCTTTCTCGGAGTTGAAATCAGAAGCGGCAAGCCCGTAGGATACACCTCGGAAAATTCGCTCGACGCCATTTTAGCTCATAAGCCTGTGCTCCTCGTTGATATGTACGAGCACGCGTATTTTCTCGACTACGGCTTCGACAGGGAGCGGTATCTGATTTCCTGCCTTTCCTATCTTTCGCTTGATATAATTTAAAATGGACTTGAAAATACACAGCGACTGTGTTAGAATATAGAAAAACGCAGGGGAGAGTACAGTATGCTTTTATACGGAAATGCAGTAGTCGGTCAGTCCGGAGGACCAACCGCCGCTATCAACGCCACCCTATCCGGAGTTATCAGAGGGGCTCTTTCGGCTAAGGACGACGGAATCATAGGCACGCTCTTCGGAATGAGAAACGGCATCGAGGGGCTTCTTTCTGAGGAGCTTGTCGACCTTTTTCATATTTTTGATACCGAGGAAAAGCTGACCACACTCGAGGCGACTCCTGCCGCCGCTCTCGGCTCCTGCAGAAAAAGGCTCAAGGCACCCTCGATAGACGCCGATGCCTACGAAAAGCTTTTTGATATTTTCAGGCGCTATAACATACGCTACTTCTTCTATATCGGTGGAAACGACTCGATGGATACCGTTCTGAAGCTCTCTGAATATTCGAGTGAGCTGGACTGGGAGATGCGCTTCATAGGTGTGCCGAAGACTATCGACAACGACCTTGCCGCGACCGACCACACACCCGGCTTTGGCTCTGCGGCGAAATTCGTAGCCACCACTATGAAGGAGATACTCCGCGACGTGTCGGTGTATAAGATACCCGCGGTAACGATAGTTGAGGTTATGGGCAGGGATGCAGGCTGGCTCACCGCCTCCGCGGCTCTTCCCGCGCTGTCGGGTGACGCTCCCGACCTGATTTATCTTCCCGAACGCAGCTTCAGCCCCGAGGAGTTCATTGAGGATATCAAAGAGATACAGAAAACCAAGCCGGCGGTGCTCGTGGCGGTCTCGGAGGGAATTCGCGACGAAAACGGCAGATACGTCGGAGAGGGTACCGATTCGAGAGCCGTAGATGCCTTTGGTCACAAGGCGCTTTCGGGCGCGGGCAGAGTGCTCGAGGCTCTGGTTAAGGAAAAAATCGGCTGTAAGGTAAGGTCTGTGGAGCTTAATCTTCCTCAGAGATGCGCCTCTCACATCGCCTCGCTGACAGACATCGGCGAGTCGGTTATGATTGGCGGCGCGGCAGTCAAGGCGGCACTTGTTGGCTCAACGGGAGTTATGATGACCTTTGAGCGTGAGAATTCACCCGAGTATTCGGTCAGAATAGCTACTGCCGATATTAATGGAATAGCCAACGAAATAAGGCGAGTGCCCGAAGAGTATATCAACGACAGAGGCAACGGTATCACCGAGGCAGGAATCGCCTACCTTGCTCCGCTTATTCTGGGCGAGCTTAGCCCCATATACGAAAACGGAATGCCGAGGCACATAGTGATTTAGCCGACGAGCCGACAGCGTGGAAGATGTTACCCGCGCTGTCGGCAATTATTTTATAAAAACCTTTTGATTTTTGTCGGAGTCTGTGCTATAATTTACACGCTAAAATAAAATACGCTTATCAAGAGTGGTGGAGGGACCGGCCCTGCGAAGCCCGGCAACCTGTTTTTTTAACAAGGTGCCAATTCCTGACAGATGAGTTACGTACGTCGGGAGTCGCCCTCTGGTGATTTCCGCTTTTTCTTTTGATAGGACGAAAGGATGTAGAAAATGAAGAAGGTATTATTCACCTCAGAGTCGGTGACAGAAGGTCATCCCGACAAAATTTGTGACAAAATCTCTGATGCCATTCTCGACGCTATTCTTGCCGAGGACCCCGATAGCCGCGTTGCCTGCGAAACCTTCGCCACGACGGGAATTATCACCGTTATGGGCGAGATAACCACCAAGGCGAAGTATGACGTGCAGAGCATAGTTCGCGATACCGTGTGCGAGATAGGCTACGACCGCGCGAAATACGGCTTTGACGGCAGAACCTGCGCCGTTATGAGCTCTATACACGAGCAGAGCGCAGATATAGCTCTGGGCGTTGACAACTGCCTTGAGGCTAAGGAGGGCACCTCCGAGGACGACCTCAATACAGGCGCGGGCGACCAGGGACTTATGTTCGGCTATGCCTGTGACGAAACCGAGGAGCTTATGCCTCTGCCGATTTCTCTCGCTCACAAGCTGGCGAAAAGACTCACGGAGGTCAGAAAAAACGGAAAGCTCGATTATCTTCGCCCCGACGGAAAGACACAGGTTACAGTCGAGTACGTTGACGGCGTTCCAACAAGGGTAGATACCATCGTTATCTCCTCTCAGCACTCTGCTGAGATTGACGGCGCTACAATCAGAAAGGATATCATAGAGCAGGTTATTCTTCCCATCGTTCCGAGCAATCTGCTCGACGGAAAGGTCAATATCTACGTCAATCCCACCGGAAGATTCGTTATCGGCGGACCTCAGGGCGATACGGGACTTACAGGAAGAAAGATTATCGTAGATACATACGGCGGATATTCCAGACACGGCGGCGGCGCCTTCTCGGGAAAGGACCCGACCAAGGTTGACCGCAGCGCGTCCTACGCGGCAAGATACGTTGCCAAAAATATCGTCAAGGCTGGTCTTGCCAGGAAGTGCGAGGTGCAGATAGCCTACGCTATCGGTATAGCGCAGCCCGTTTCGGTTATGATTGACACCTTCGGCACGGCGGTATGTGACGAGGAAAGGATAAGCGAGGCGGTTCGCTCTCTCGTTGACCTTCGTCCCGCGGCTATAATCAACAGATTTGACCTTCGCAAGCCTATCTACAAGCAGCTTGCCGCATACGGTCATATGGGCAGAGAGGACCTTGGAGTTAAGTGGGAAATCTGCGATATCGCTGACGAGCTTAAGAAAATCTGCCTCGGCTAACTCAAGCCGCCAAGGCTGAAAGAATAAATGCGTCCTGCCTCGGCGGACGCATTTTTCACTTGAAATTTAATTATAGCAGTGCTATAATAGTGCTAAGTTATATTATCACGCCGAAAGGAGATTTATATGGACGGCAACAGAGCGCTCGAAACAATCAAGGGCACGGTTGAGGGCGTCGTATTTCACAGTGACGCCACAGATTATACCGTTTTAGAGCTTTCCTGTGACGGTGTGCTGATAACCGCCGTCGGCGAAATCTCCGAGGTGTGCGAGGGCGAAATACTCGAGCTTGTAGGAAGCTGGACTTATCACAGGGAGTTTGGAAAGCAGTTCGCCTTCGTTTCGTACGAAAAAAGCCTGCCCAGCGAGATAGAGGGAATAATTCAGTATCTCTCGAGCAGGACTATAAAGGGTGTCGGACCCGTTACCGCGCTGAAGATTGTCAATCGGTTTGGTGTGGACACCTTTGAGGTTATAGAGCATCACCCCGAGTGGCTGACGGACATACCCGGAATTACTATGAAAAAGGCGGCGGCTATCTCCGAGTCCTTCAGGGCGCAGAGCGAGCTGCGTGACGTTATGCTGTTTTTCAAGGACTACGTCGGCTCAAAGCAGGTGGGGAAGATATATAAGAAGCTCGGAAGCTCCACTGTCGGCGTCGTCAAGCACAACCCATACGTGCTCTGCAGCGGAGAATATCTCATACCCTTCGAGGCGGTGGATAAGATTGCCGCTTCAATCGGCTTTCTGCCCACCTCGCCCGAGAGAGTGCTCAGCGGATTGAAGTACGTTCTCGCCTACAACGCGTCGACCAACGGACACACCTGTCTGCCGAAGGACAAGCTCTCGGCGGCGGCTGTGACCCTGCTTGAAATTGACAAGGCGGTGGTTGACTCTGCTATCGAGCAGTTTCTCGATGCGGGAGAGCTTTCGGAATATTCCGAGGGAGATGACTTATTCGTTATGACCAACGAGGTAGCCGAGGACGAGGACTATATATCAAAGAGGCTTTCCGAGATGATTGAGGGCATCGCGCGCTTCAGCCGCGACGATATAGCCCTTATGATAGAGAGTATGGAGCACACCGCGGATATAAGATACGCCGAGCTTCAGCGGGCGGCGCTGTACTGCGCTATGGAGTCGGGCGTTACGGTTATCACAGGAGGTCCCGGTACGGGAAAAACAACGATAGTCAAGGCTATGATAAAGCTCTTTGAGGGCGTGGGCTTCAAGACCGTGCTCTCAGCCCCCACGGGCAGAGCGGCGAAAAGGCTCAGCGAGGCGACGGGACACGAGGCGAAAACGGTGCACAGAATGCTCGAGATGGAGCGCACGGAGCTTGGCGAGGTGTCGTTCAGAAGAAATATATCCTCGCCCCTTGAGGAAAGCGTGGTTATAGTAGACGAGGCGTCGATGATGGACCTGACGCTTACTGCCGCGCTCGTGCGAGCTATGCGCCGCGGCTCCCGACTCGTTCTTATCGGTGACTCGGATCAGCTCCCGAGTGTTGGCGCGGGAAACGTGCTGGCAGATATTATCGCGTCGGGCACGGTTCCCACTATATGCCTCAAGGAAATATTCAGACAGTCCGAAAACAGCCTGATAATCCAAAACGCCCATCTTATAAATTCGGGAAAGCCTCCGGTGCTCAATCGCGCTGACAACGACTTTTTCTTTCTTTCAAGACCCGAGGGACTGATTGCCGATACGGTTGCCTCGCTCATCTTTGAAAGACTGCCCAAGGCGTACGGCGAACAGCTCAGAGATGAAATACAGGTTATAACACCCTCGAAAAAGGGCGCGGGCGGAGTCGAGCTGCTTAACGCAGAGCTCCAGAAAAGACTGAATCCCCCCACCGACATCAAAAAGGAAAAGCAGGCGCACGGCACGGTTTTCCGCGAGGGCGACAGAGTTATGCAGACGACCAACAACTACGAGCTGGAGTGGGAAAAAAACGGGACAGAGGGCATCGGAATATTCAACGGCGATATCGGTGTTATAGAGAGCATAGATCACAGAGAGGGGCATATGCTGATACGCTTTGACGAGCGGCTTGTGAGTTATCCGTACGAAAGCCTCGACGAGCTCGAGCTCTCCTACGCTATAACCGTGCACAAGAGCCAGGGAAGCGGTGCGACTCGTTCCTTAGTGAAAAGCTAAGGCACTTAAAGAAGTCGAAGTAGTTAAATACTACAAGGTTATTTAAGGAGAACTCTTAATTCGAATAGTCAAATGATAGAGCCAATCCCGAAAGGATTG
>JAFTST010000059.1 GCA_017467165.1 Clostridia bacterium
CAAAGCTCTCGCCAAAAAGAATAGTTTACGTCTCGTGTAATCCAAAGACCCTCGCCAGAGATATCGTTATCTTACGCGAGCTCGGATTTGATACAGATACGGTGTATCCGTATGATCTGTTTCCTGCGACGGGACACGTGGAAAGTTTGGTTTGTCTGACGAAGCAGACAAACTAAAGCGATATAAATCCCTTGCAGGATTTGCGATATACGCTTCATTTCATTCGCGTGCGATATGCCTCTGGCGCGATATGTGCCTTCGGCACGTGAGCGCACTGCGTGCGCATAAGGCGTGAGGATTTGTAGGTAGCGTACTTTCCACCACATTTGCAACACGAAATATATTTCGCGTTGCAAATATATCGCTATTCTGCATAGCAGAATAATATCGCGCTTGCATAACAAGTATATCGCGCACCGAAGGTGCATATCGCGTGAGCGAAGCGAAACGGCACGCTCTTTGGAGAGCTGGTTATCCCCGAGGGGATTTGTGAGATTGAAAAGAGGGCGTTCGCGCACCTTGGAGTGTCGTACTGTCTATACCGCCTTCCAAGGAGCCTAAAAAAAGCTCAGCGAGAACGTATTTTACTACGAGGTTAGGCTGATTTATCCCGGAAGCTCAGAGGAGTTCAAAAAGCTCGCCACCGTCAGAGAGGAAAGCGTGTATGAAAGCTACGGCTATAACCGCTCGCCGTATTACAGCGGGGAAGCAGCTGGGTTACGCGCTATCACTGCTTTGATTTTTCGAGCAATAGCATCGATGTGCTATGCGAGTCGGACGGCGTGACGCTTCTGTAAGGAAGATAACGAGGAGCCAAAGGTCAAGAAATAAAAACGAGAGGAGTTGTGACAATGTCCGAGCTGAAAATAAAATTTTTCGACGAGCTTACAGGTCGCGAGCTGTATGAAATAGTCAGGGCTAGGTGCGCCGTTTTTCTTCTTGAAGAGGGGATAGTGTGCGAGGACTTTGACAGAGTGGACTATGATGCCCTGCACTGCTTCTTATTCGACGGCGAGGGCGTTCTGGCGTATCTCAGAGCTTATCGCGCGGGTGGCGAGGTTAAACTTGGCAGAGTGCTCTCTACAACACACGGGGTGGGGCTTGGCACGCGGCTTATGAAGGAATCGCTACCGAAAATTCGTGAAATATTCGGCTGTGAGAGAATTGTAATTCACTCGCAGAGAGGCGCTGTGAGATTCTATGAAAGGCTGGGATTTGTCGTCAGCTCCGAGGAGTTTCTCGAGGAGGGGATACCTCATATCGAAATGACGCTTGACTTTTCCTAAAATATATATTATTATAAAAGATACGACAGATTATCAAGCACAGAATGGAGCAGAAAATGACCTACGAGGAAGCACTTGAACTTATTCGTACCGAATACGAGACCCAAAAAGACTCAAAACACGCCGAAATTATCTACACGGGTCTGACCTATGACGGCTGTAACGGCTTCTGTGTCGCATTATACAATAACGGGGACGAGCTGATACTCACCGACTTTGGCGAGACCAAGGAAATATTCGACGAGGTAGAGGAAAAGCAGTGGATAGAGCTATGCTCCGAGCACGGCTTTGAATTTCGCCATTGGCGAATAGTAAGGCGGTTCACCTCGCTTCGTGACGTAGAGGAGTTCATAGAGTTTCTTGATTTTATCTCGGAAGAATTCAGGTAACTCGGATATACAGGCTGTGAGGATTGATTTCTGCTGAACACCCCTGTCTATCGGGTGTTATCGGTGGGAAAGGAGCATCTCGGTGATGGAAAAAATCACAAAATACCCAAGAACACCTCACCTCGAGGGCTCGAGGCTCCAGGAGGGTGACGAGGACTTGTCCCGGGTGCGTTTTTCAGAAATCAGAAATAAGCATCTGGTTGTCGAGGAAAAGCTGGACGGCGCTAACGTTGCCGTTTCCTTTCTTTCCGGCGAGCTGATGCTCCAGAGCAGAGGTCACTACCTTCGGGGCGGAGCGAGAGAGAGGCACTACGAGCTCTTCAAGCTATGGGCGGCAAGGCACCGCGAGGAGCTGTACTCCATACTCGGCGACAGATATATAATGTACGGCGAATGGATGTATTCAAAGCACAGGGTGTACTACAACAGTCTTCCTCATTATTTTATTGAATTTGATATTTTTGACAGAGAAAGTGGCGAATTTCTTGACACGGGGCGCCGCAATGCAATGCTTTCGTGCAGCAGCATAGTATCTGCGCCCGTTCTTTTCGAGGGGGAGGCTTCGGATATAAAGCAGCTCACCTCGCTTATACGCGGGTCGGCTTATATCACCGACGGGCATCTTGCACAGCTCAGAGAAAAGGCGGCAGCTCTCGGACTTGACCCCGACGAAATACTCGAGGAAACCGACAAAACCTGTCTTGTCGAGGGCTTATATATAAAAGTCGAGGAGGGCGGTAGAGTAACCGCTCGCTTAAAATACGTGCGCGCCGGCTACACACAGGCGAAGGCTATCTCGGACGGAGACTGGAATAGCAGAAAAATAATAGAAAACGGTCTTGCCGAGGGGCTTGACTTTTTTGAAGCTTAGGAGAAAAATGAAAGTTAAAATAGGAATAGTCCCCGCATACGAGGAGGACAGGGGGAGCTACGTTGAAGATGCGTATATTGACGCTGTGGAGCGCTCGGGCGGAGCTGCCGTTACACTCCCCTTCCCCTTTGATGCGGTTCGGGCTTGTGATTTAGAAGAATGCGACGGCTTTTTGTTTTCTGGCGGGGCGGATATTTCTCCCGAAATATACGGAGAGGAAATCTCGGAGCTATGTGGAAAAATTGAGCCGAAAAGAGATATATACGAGCTCGAAATGCTAAGAGTAATTCTCGACACGGGTAAGCCCATCCTCGCTATATGCCGCGGTATGCAGCTTGTCAACGCGGCGCTCGGCGGCACGCTGTATCAGGACCTGTCGTCACAGCATCCGACCGAGGTGACACACCGCTGTACCGATGCGAAATACGACGTTGAGCACTCGGCTCGCCTGATAGATGGCGCACCATTATTTGAGCTTATCGGCAAGGAGAGGATAACCGTCAACTCCTATCACCATCAGGCGATAAAAACTCTCGCTGTGGGGCTTCGCGCGTCAGCGGTGGCGGAGGACGGTATAATTGAGGCGGTCTATCACACAGAGAGGCGACTCTCGGGCTTTCAATGGCACCCCGAGCGAATGCTCGATAAGGAAAGCAAGCTGATATTCGAAAACTTTATAAAAGAATGCACAAGGAGATAAAATATGATAGCCAGAGCAATAATGAAAAGGCTCCCGTCCTTAAGCCCGATAATGGCTGAGATAAGGACACTCGAGGATTTCAACGCGCTCAATCACGCATACTACGCGCTTTTCAACAGCTATCTTCTGACAAGGAGCGATTACAGGCATATTTTCGCCGTGCTCTGTGACAAGCTCCCCATATACGAAAAGACGGCGGACACCCAGCAGTATAAGGACATCGCCACAAGATACGCCACCTTCAACTATATTCAAAATCCTGACGTGCCGAGAGTTATCGGCGAATTTATTGACCGAATTAAGCCTATCAGCCTGATTTTGCTCCAGCTCTCCCTGCTTTCCATCAGAGATCAGCTCTCCGAGTCGAGCGAGTTCGTCGGAATTGAGGTAATTAACAAGCATATTTTCTCGGATACCGACCAGAGTGAAAAAACGTTCAGAAATATAAGAAAAATAGTCCTTGGATAAGAGGTATATATGAACAAGTATATGAAAATGGCAATACGGGAGGCGTATCGCGGAATAAATAACGGCGAGGGCGGCCCCTTTGGCGCGGTTATAGTTAAGGACGGAAGGGTTATATCAAAAGCGCACAACCAGGTTGTTCTTAAGGGTGACGCAACCTGTCACGGCGAGGTTCAGGCGATAAGAAAAGCCTCGAGAAAGCTCGGCACCTTTGACCTTTCGGGCTGTGAAATCTACACCACGGGAGAGCCCTGTCCTATGTGCCTTGGCGCTATAATGTGGGCGAATATTGACAGAGTTTTCTATGGCTGTAACATAACCGATACCGAGGAAATCGGCTTCCGTGACAAAAAATTCTATTCAAAAACAGAGGAGCAGATGGCGGAGTTCGTCACCGAGTGTGACAGAGATGCCTGCCTCGTGCTGTACCGCGACTACAAGGCAATAGCCGACAAAAAGAGCTACTGAGAGGTGCGTATGAAAAAGAAGCTGAATAAATTAGCTATACTGTTCGCCGCGGTGGGTGTCGTGTTTTTCATCTTAACCTACTTCTGCTTTCACTACGTAACCGACAGCGGCATAACTCTCGAGTGGCACGCCGAGGCGGGAAAGCCATTCGTAACTCTGTATCTCGGTGTTTTCGCTACGCTTAATATCTTCGCCGCATTCGCTGTGGCTACGTACTCCGCGATAGTGCTCAAGGAAAACGAGAAGACTTAAAAATCCGACTGCAAAAGGAGCTAAGAATGAAGCTATATAAATTTATCACAATAGGCGGCAATATCGCGATGCTTATTGCATGCATTTTCCTGATGGTTAATCTCTTTATCGAAAGGGAGCTGTTCCCCGGATTTGTCACGATACCGCTGCTTGTGCTCGGACTTATCGGAAACGTCCTGACACTTATTAAAATTAACAAGAAGTGATATGAAAAGAGGAACGGTATACGAATACTCCGCGGGTGCTGTTGTTTTCACAAGGAAGGGAAACGAGGTGCTCTACGCGATTATCCGCTCTAAGACAGGCACTTACGGCTTTGCCAAGGGTCACATTGAGAGCGGTGAGAGCGAGGAGGAGGCGGCTCTGCGCGAGGTCAGAGAGGAAACGGGTCTTTCAATAAGGCTTATCGACGGCTTTGTCAGACGCGACGAATATCCCCTGCCGACGAAAAAGCCGACGAGGAAAAGGGTTGTATATTTTCTCGGCGAGTTCAGCGACCAGACCCCAACCCCTCAGCCCGAGGAAATATCATCGGTGCATATTTTAGGCTACGCCGAGGCGTACAAGAGACTGCAGTTTGAAAATCTACGGTCGATTCTTCGGGCGGCGAATAGCTTTATTGAGGAGAATTGTAAATAATCAGTTACATTTCCCTCTGTTTTTCCAAAAAACTCAGGTTTTTCTGTTATCTCTGTCACTATTCTTTTTGAAAGGAAATTGGCGATGGAAGGAAAAAGAAAAAAGGCTCTGACCTTCAGCTATGACGACGGAGTCACCCAGGACAAGAGGCTTGTTTCACTTTTCAACAAGTACGGTATGAAGGCGACCTTCAATCTTAATTCGGGGCTTCTCGGCAAACCCGGAGAGCTTATCCGCGAGGGCGTGAGCATATCTCATAACAAGGTTATGCCCTACGAGGTCGCGAAAATATACGAGGGACACGAGGTCGCGGCGCATACGCTCACGCACCCATTTCTCCCTGACGCCAAAGACGAGGGAGAGATTATAAGACAGGTCGAGGCGGACAGGCTTGCGCTCTCAGAGCTTGTTGGCTATGAGGTTGTGGGATTCGCATATCCGGGTGGCGGTGTGAACTTCAACCGCAGGATTTCGGAAATTATTCGCGCGAATACAGGAATAAAATACTGCCGTCACACGCTCTCAAGCCACAGCTTTGTAAGACAGGAGAATCTCTTCGAATTTTCCCCGACCGTATATCACCATCGGGAATGGGATATGCTATTTTCACTCGGTGAAAAATTTCTGACTCTGCCCGAAAAATCTGACGCGGTTTTCTACGTATGGGGACACGCATACGAATTCGATATACATAACACGTGGGATAGATTTGAGGAGTTTCTTCGGATGATGTCGGGACACTCTGATATATTCTACGGCACTAACAAGGAGGTCCTTTTATAAGGGAACAACATGGGAAACAACATGGACAACAACGAAACTAATATCAAAAAACACCACCTGCCGACGATTTTGTCTGACGTTATCTGTGGCTTCGTGATGGGTGTGGCATTTATCATACCAGGCTTTTCGGGCGGCTCGGTCGCCGCTATTCTCGGAATATACGAGAAGCTTATCGGAGCCGTGGCGGATATCTTCAAAAGCTTCAAAAAAAGCTTTTTCACCCTCTTGCCTATCGGTATCGGACTCATTCTTGGAGCGGCATCACTGCTCTTCCCACTTAAATGGGCGCTTAACTTCGCTCCCATTCCCACGGTGGCGCTCTTCGTCGGACTCGCTCTTGGCGGAATGTTCTCCATAACCGATAAGCTGCGCGGAAAAATCAAGCCTACCAATATAATTGCCTTCCTTATTCCCCTTGCCGTAGCGGCGGCGCTCTGCTTCGCCCCCACGGGAGCTGACGTGGAGCTTCTCAATATGTCAGCCTTCGGATATATCACGCTTTTCGGCGTTGGAATTCTGGGCTCCGCGGCTCTGGTTGTTCCCGGTATTTCGGGCAGTATGATACTCCTCATTCTAGGCTACTACAACCCGATAATAAGCGTTATTACCGACCATTTTCTTAAGGGCAAGGATATGTTAAGGTCCGTTTTGGTATTAGGCGTTACTGCTCTTGGAATCGCCGTTGGCTTTTTTCTCATATCTACAATAATGAAGCGTCTTCTCGAAAAATGTCCGAGGGGCACGTACTTCGCGATAGTTGGATTTATAATAGGCTCTGTGCCATCCGCATTTATGGCGGCGGCGAAGGATGCGGGCTATACTCTGACAGGTCTTCCCACCTCCCCGCTCTATTGGGCGGCTTCGGTTCTTCTGCTTGTCCTTGGCTTCGTTGGCGCGCTGCTGTTCGTTATCAAGGCGAGTCGCCTTTCAGAGAAGGATACACGCGAGGAAAAATAATTGAATATTAAAAGGGCTTCCCGAATATGCTTTACTAAAAGGCAGCGGGAGCCCTTTTCCCGTAATGGAGGAAATTATGTTTATATATTCAGTCAGAGCGTCAACGCTACGGTTCGTGGCGGTTTTGATTTTGTGCGTCGTGGGGCTCGGAATACTACTTGGAATGACGGGGGCTGACGCAACCTTTGCCTCTGTGGACGGCAGAGAGATAAACTACGGCGGTATAAGAGAAAACGATGAACGAATCGCCTTTATCGAGCAATTTGGCTTGAAGGTTAACCCCGAGGCAAAAACCGAGGAAACCCTCTCCCTGCCCGAGAATTTTGACAGGGTGATAAACGGATACAACGAGATACAGAAAAGGCAGGGGCTCGACCTTTCAAAGTACAAGAACAAAAGAGTGACGCATTTCGCCTATGAGGTAACGAATTACAGCTTTGACGGGGTGGTATACGTCAATCTCTACGTCTACCGTGGCAAGGTCATAGCCTGCGATATTTCCTCGCTCTCGAAGGACGGTTTTATCCTTCCTCTTACCGAAATAGACGCGAAAAATCTGAAGGCTTAGCTCACGCGCCGGAAGGGTCTGACCACAACAAAAACAGAAGGAGAGGCTGGTGCCTCTCCTTTTTGCCTCTGTGATTATGCCGCGCCTGTGTATTTTAGTGGTTGCAGCAGCAACAGAAAACGACGATTATAGCGAGAATTATAATCCAGGTGCAGTTATCGTCAAAGAGATTGCAAAGGCAGTTGTTATTCATAATATGTTCCTCCGATGATGTTATCAGCGGATATAAAGGCGCAGCCTCGCCCCTTCCGCTCAATACATACTATGAGCCACCTCCGCTTTTTGACACATTCATTTTTTCGTGGTGGCAGAAGAATATTTGATAGAAGCCAAAGGGGCTGTCGGATTGACAGCCCCTCACTATTTCAAATACGTATTATTCGGTTATTTATCAAAATCAAAGACAACCTCTCCGTCACGAAGGGCGAGCCTGCCCGAGAAGAAGCGTCCCTTCTTCGATATAAAGCCGCTGAGTTTTGCCGTTTTTCCCTCGGCTAAGAGTCTTCTTGCCTCGGTGATGGGAATATCCCTGTGACAGATAGTTATACCCATCTTGAACTGACACCCGTCGGTGTAGCCCATACAGCCGTAATTCTGTCTGCCTCTTATAACGTTTTTTCCGCAGAGGGGGCATTTTCCGACTATTTCTCCGACCTTGCCCGTATCGGCAGGGGGCGCGCTTGCCACCTTCGATGAGTTGTCGAATATCTCCTTGATTTCCCTTTCGGCAAGCTTGACGGAATCCTCAACGCTCATCTCTCCTCGGAAAACCTTTTTCAGCGCCTTTCCGAGCTCGCTTGTCTTGTACTTATCCATCACTATGCCGAGTCTGGCTATGGATTCGATAAGAAATTCACCGCCGTCGAGAATGGTGTAGACGTCCTTTTTCAAATCTATATAACCGCTCTTTTTGGCATTATCTATAATTCCCGTTCTGGTTGCCTCTGTGCCGAGCTCTAAGCCCTCGAAAATAGCCTTGTAGTCCTCCGCATCGTCAACCTCTCCGTTTTCCTCAAGCTCCTTCGCCTTCGCCTTGTCGTCCTTGAAGGGGTTTTTCAGATACTTGTTGAGGGTTTCTATCGTATAGTGCTTTGGCGGTGTTGTCTTTTTCTCCTGCGGCTTGAAGGAAATATTGACACTCTCTCCAACCTCGAGCTTTGGCAGAAGCTTATCCTTCGAATTATAATCGTCGTACTTCGTCCAGCCCGGCTCGAGAATAACCGTGCCCTTAAGAACAAATTCCTCAAGCTCGCCTACCTTGATTTTAATCTCACTCTTTTCTGCGACGCAGTCCTCGGAGCAGAACACGGCTACGAAGCGTCTGAGCACCGTCGAATAAACCTGTCTTTCCTTCTCGGTGAGCTTATCCTTATCGGGTATCTTATAGGTAGGAGTAAGAGCCGAGTGCGACTCAATCTTGCTGTCGTCGAAGATATACTTCGAGTCCTTGAATCTGACAGGATAGCCAAGCTTCGATACACCCGCGATAATCGAGCGCATCTTGTCCTTTTCTGCCGTGGCGAGATACTCGGAGTTGGTTCTCGGATAGGTGAGATATCCCTCCTCGTAGAGCTTCTGTATGATTTTAAGGCTCTCCGCCATCGACATCTTGTACTTCTTTCCGAGCACGTTCTGCAGAGTGGAAAGAGAATATAGCTTTCCGGGCAAAATCCTGTCGGTCTTGCTGTTCTTATAGGTGACGACAGCGCCCGCCCCGTTATATTTCGCGGCAAGCTCCTCCGCCTTGTTCTTTTCGTCTTTTGTAAACTTATGTTTACTCGTGAGCTCTACTCGCTCGCCGTGGGTCACAGAGCTTGACGCGATGACGTAGTAGGTCTCGGGCGTGAAGTTGCGTATCTCGAGGTCTCTGTCATATATCGCCTTGACTATCGGCACGATAACTCTGCCTACTCTTAAGAGCTTTCCTGTCTTGATAGTGGCATACCGTGTCAAATTAACGCCGTAGAGCCAATCTATATAGGTTCTCGCATAGCCCTCGCCCGCGAGGTTGTCATACTCGCTCTCGTCCTTCATCTCGGCGAGCGCCCTTCTGACCGTTTCGGGCGTCTGGTCGGGGAGCCAGAGCCTTTTCTCCGCCTTCTTCGTTTTCAGGGCGTGCGTCACGCACAAACGGACTATTATCTCTCCCTCTCTGTCAGCATCTCCCGCGTTGACTATCGTGTCGACGTCCGCGCGGTTGGCGAGGGTGGAAATGATTTTGAACTGCTTTTTGACACCTGCGTCAACGTCCTTTTTTCCATCGGAGCGCCTGAGCTCAAACTTGAAGCTCTCGGGGAAGCAAGGCAGGTTGTCAAGCCTCCAGCGCTTATCCTCTGTTTCAGGACCGTACGCCTCGACGTCTGCAAGAGAGAAAAGATGACCGAACGCCCAGGTGACGATGTATTCCGAGTTTATATAGTAACCGTCTTTTTTATCCATTTTTCCAATACCCGCAACAATATTACGGGCAAGGCTCGGCTTTTCCGCTATTATCAGCTTCATATTCCCCTCCCTTGTGTTTTTTCGTCCGGCAAAAATTCAAAGCATTATATATTCTAGCACAACTTTTTCCATTTTTCCACCCCTTTTGTGAGTTTTTTTCTTTTGGTATTTTTACATAAAGCGACGCTGCTTTTTTTTACTTTACTTTTTCGCGTGCGTATGTTATAATTTATCTGACAACAAAAAATCCGGAGATGTAAAATGGCAAAGCTTTACTTCAAATACGGCGCTATGGGCTCGTCGAAAACGGCGCAGGCGCTTATAACCCGCTTTAACTATGAGGAAAGAGGAATGAGAGTCTGGCTTATCAAGCCTGCCACCGACACGCGCGACGGCGCAGACGTTATTGGCTCGCGCATAGGGCTCTCTGAAAAATGCACGCCTATCGGCAGAGAGGACGATATATACCGTATGTTCCTCGAGAGTCACGCAGGGGACGACGTTATTATCGCCGACGAGTGCCAGTTCTTCACAAGAGAGCAGATAGACCAGCTCAGACTGATAGTTAACGAGGTGGAGGTTCCCGTTCTGTGCTTTGGTCTTCGAACCGACTTTCTGACTAACTGCTTCCCCGGAAGCCTCAGACTGTTTGAGATAGCGGATTCGATAGCGGAAATAAAGACTATATGCACCTGCGGCTCCAAGGCTACGGTTAACGCCAGAATTGACGGACGGGGACGCATAGTCACCAGCGGAAGCCAGGTTATGCTCGGCGGAAACGACAGCTACGTCGCTATGTGCCACCGCTGCTACATCGAAAGGATAAGAAAGGAAAGCAAGGAATAAAAAAATGGATATTAAAGAGGTATTGAAAAGAGTTGACCACACGCTTCTTGACAGATGCGCTACATTCGAGGATATCAAGGTGGTGCTTGACGACGGAATCAAGTACGGAGTAGCGTCCGCCTGCATCCCGCCCTGCCACGTCAAGGCGGCTAAGGAGTACGTTGGCGACAGGCTCGCCATCTGCACGGTTATCGGCTTCCCCAACGGCTATCACACGACTACGGTGAAGGTTGCGGAGACCATTGATGCTATCGGCGACGGCGCGGACGAGATTGATATGGTTATCAACACCGCTATGCTGAGAGCCGGGGAGTATGACGCGGTGCTCGACGAGATAAGAGTAATAAAGAGCGCGTGCGGAGAGCATATACTCAAGGTGATTATCGAAACCTGTCTTCTTTCCGAGGAGGAAAAGATAAAGATGTGCGAGATAGTTACCGAGTCGGGCGCGGACTATATCAAGACCTCGACGGGCTTCTCCACGGGCGGAGCTACCTTCGAGGATATCGCGCTTTTCAAGAAGCACGTCGGAAAGAACGTTAAGATTAAGGCGGCGGGAGGTATTTCCTCCATTGCCGATGCTGAGAAATTCATCGAGCTCGGCGCTGACAGACTCGGCACGTCGAGAATAGTCAAAATATTAAAGAATGAGGAGGCGCACGGATATTGATTCCGTCAAATGAAAAATGAGTAAGTTTCACACACCGCATATAAAGGCTGAGCCGCAGGACTTCGCTAAAACCGTTCTGATGCCCGGCGACCCCCTGCGCTCTAAATTTATCGCGGAGACATTTCTTGAAAACCCAAGACTCGTCAACAACGTCAGAGGTATTCAGGGCTACACGGGTACCTATCAGGGAGTTCCCGTATCGGTTATGGCGAGCGGAATGGGTATGCCATCTATCGGTATATACTCCTACGAGCTCTACAACTTCTTCGGCGTAGAGAACATTATCAGAGTTGGCTCCGCGGGTGGAACTAGCGACAAGGTCAAGATTCGCGACGTTATTATCGGTATGGGCGCCTGCACCACCTCGAACTACGCGGTACAGTACGGTCTTGAGGGCAGCTTCGCTCCCATCGCCAGCTACGAGCTTATGAGCGAGGCTATCAGAATGGCGGAGGAAATCGGCGCACCGTACGCGGTCGGAAATATTCTCTCCTCCGACATTTTCTACAATGCAGACCCCACCGCGCGCGAGAAGTGGACGAGAATGGGAGTTCTCGGAGTCGAGATGGAGGCTGCCGCTCTCTATATGAACGCGGCGTACGCAGGAAAGAGAGCTCTCGCTATCTGCACGGTGTCCGACCATCTTCTGACGGGCGAGGCGCTTGACGCTGACGCAAGACAAAATTCCTTCACGGATATGATGAAGATAGCGCTCGGTATCGCGGTCGCTATGGATAAGAAGTGATATGAAAATAAAAAGAGCTTTCATTATAGTCCTCGATTCCTTTGGAATCGGGGCTGAGCCTGATGCGCATCTTTTCGGTGACGAGGGCGCTAACACTCTCGAGAGCATCCACCGCTCCGGTGTGCTGAGCGTGCCGAATATGACAAGGCTCGGTCTTGGCGTTATCGACGGGGTCGACTGTCTTGAGAGAGTCACTACGCACACCGCTACGGTGGCAAGGTTACAGGAAAAAAGTATGGGCAAGGACACCACCGTCGGTCATTGGGAGCTGATGGGCGTGGTTTCCGAGCGTCCGCTCCCCACCTATCCCGACGGATTTCCCAAGGAGCTGATTGAAAAATTCGAGGCTGCTGTCGGCAGAGGCACTCTCTGCAACAAGCCCTACTCGGGCACGGACGTTATACGCGACTTTGGCGAGGAGCATCTGAGAACCGGTAAGCTGATAGTATACACCTCCGCGGACAGCGTTTTTCAGATAGCCGCGCACGAGGAGCTAGTTCCCCTCCCCGAGTTGTACAGATGCTGCGAGATTGCTCGCGGGCTGCTCACGGGAAAGCACGGAGTCGGCAGGGTTATCGCGCGTCCGTTCATCACGGTTGACGGTGAGTTCAAGAGAACCGCCAACCGCCACGACTACTCCCTCGAGCCTCCCTCTCCAACTGCCCTGACAGCGCTGAAGGACGCGGGATATACCGTCAAATCCATTGGAAAAATCAATGATATTTTCGCAGGCGCGGGAATTACCGACGCCGTATATACTCACAGCAACACCGAGGGAATCGCCCTGACGCTTGACGCGCTGAGGGAGGACTTCACAGGACTGTGCTTCACAAATCTCGTCGACTTCGATATGCTCTACGGACACAGACAGGACTCCGTAGGCTACGCCGAGGCAATGAACGAGTTTGACAGAGCTCTGCCCGAGCTCATAGCAGGGATTGGCGAGGAGGATATTCTCATTATCACCGCCGACCACGGCTGTGACCCGTCGGACGACAGCACCGACCACACGAGAGAATATATACCGCTCATACTGTACAAGAAGGGTATGGAGCCGAAAAACCTCGGCACTCTTCTAGGCTTTGACAACGTGGGCGCTCTCGTATGTCGCCTGTTCGGCGTTTCCTACTCGGATAATATGAACACGGCGCTCGCCGAGGCTCTCGGCGTATAACGCGAAAATTTTCTCAGGAGAAAACGAAATGAAGCTTTCACAAGAGAAATATACAGAGCTCGTAGCCGCCGCTCGCGCGGCACGGGGTGGCTCATACTCACCATTTTCTCGCTTCGCGGTAGGAGCGGCGCTTCTCACCGAGGACGGCAGGATATACACGGGCGCCAACGTAGAAAACAGCTCCTACTCCGCCACGGTATGCGCGGAGAGGGTGGCTATACACTACGCCGTGGCAAGCGGGGAGCGCGCCTTTTCGGCGATAGCCGTTGTTGGCGGCGCGGCGGATGAGGAGCTTCCCGATGAATGTCTGCCCTGCGCGGTATGCCTGCAGGTTATGGCAGAGTTCTGCTGCGGTGATTTTGAGATAGTCACTGCCGACAGTGGGGGCGAAATAAGGGTTCACACCTTAGAGGAGCTTCTTCCCCGCCGCTTCAGGCTGTAAAGAATACATTTTAGGAGAATTAAATGCGCTTTTATGATTTGATAACCAAGAAAAAGCACGGCGAGGAGCTCACCGAGGAGGAAATATTCTTCCTTGGACGGTCCTACGTGAGCGGTGAAATCCCCGACTACCAGATGTCCGCCTTTCTTATGGCGGTGTGCTGGCAGGGTATGACCGACAGAGAGGCTTCTCTTCTCACCGCGGCTATAGCAGAGTCCGGTGATACCGTAGACCTCTCGATGTTTGGCGACAGGTCGGTAGACAAGCACTCCACGGGCGGCGTAGGAGATAAAACCACTATGATAGTCACCCCCATCGTAGCCTCGCTTGGCGGCTGTGTCGCGAAGATGAGCGGCAGAGGTCTTGGTCACACGGGTGGCACTATTGACAAGCTGGAGTCCATTCCCGGCTTTCGCACCTCGCTCTCGAGAGAGGAATTTATCTCGACGGTTGAGCGCGTTGGAGTGGCGGTAATCGGTCAGTCCGGAAATCTCGCCCCCCTTGACAAAAAGCTGTACGCGCTTCGTGACGTGACGGCTACGGTAGACTCCGTGCCTCTTATCACCTCCTCCGTGATGGGCAAGAAGCTCGCGGCAGGCTCTCATTCCATAGTGCTTGACGTCAAGTATGGCTCGGGCTCATTCATGAAGAGCCCCGAGGACGCGTCGGAGCTCGCCGAAAAGATGGTAGCTATCGGCTATGACAGAGGCAGGCAGGTTTCCGCGCTTATCACCAGCATGGATACCCCTCTCGGACACGCTGTTGGAAACAATCTTGAGGTCAAGGAGGCTATCAAGACGCTGAAGGGCGAGGGCGCCGCTGACCTTACAGAGGTATGCCTGTGCCTTGCAACCGAAATGATAGCTCTCTCAATGAAGCTCGACAGAGCTACCGCCAGAAAAATGTGTAAGGGCGCTATAAGCGACGGCTCTGCACTAAGGAAGCTCGAGGAGTGGATAGCCGCGCAGGGCGGCGACGCGGAATATATACGTAACCCCAAGCTTTTCCCCGTGACGAAGCACGCCTACGAGGTCAGGGCTTCTCGCGACGGATATATATGCTCGATGAACACCGAGGAGATAGGCATCTGCGCATCTATGCTGGGTGCAGGCAGAGTCTCGAAGGACGACGTTATTGACCACGCGGCGGGAATTATTATTCACCGAAAGGTTGGCGACAAGGTTTCGGCAGGCGAGGTTCTGGCTACACTCTACACCAACCGCGACGGAGCATCGGAGGAAATTGCAGAAAGATATCTCAGGGCGGTAACCCTTTCTGAAACTGCACCCGAGCTGTGCCCCGTGGTGCTAAAGGTTATTTCAAGATAATTTCTACGCACAACCCAGGGAGAGAGGCGAAAGGCAGCTTCTCTCCCTTTTAATTTTAATAATCGGCCTATATATTATTTCGTTAATAAATTAACTTTCAGGAAATAACTTGATTTTGTGCATTTATATGATAAAATGTTAAACGGATAAATTTGGGAGAAAATTCAGGAGGTGCAATGTATAAGAGAACCGTCAGCGCGCTGCACGTTGTGAATATCGCCTTCCAAGCTATTTTCAACCTTGTATGTCAGATTGGACTCTGTATTCTTCTGTCCTTTCTGGCGGTAAAATATCTCTCTGCTCCCGAGTGGATATACGTGCCCCTGATTCTTCTTGGGGTTTTGAGCGGTCTGTATTCGATGGTGAGATTCATTCTCGGCGCTATGAAGAGCCTTGACCGCCTGGAGGAGCAGCACAGACGGGACGATAACAAAAAATAACCGAAACGGAGAATATATGAATACTGAAAAAAGCGAGGGCAGATATACCACCGTATGGCTGCTTCTCTTACTTGAGGTCGCGGTGTGCGGTCTTATTATAGGCGGCTACGCTATCGCGAGCATATTTATCAAAGATATTTTCGATTATAAGCTATTCACCGGAGCGGCGCTTGGCACCGTGGCAACCGTGGCAAACCTCTTCGCGCTCACATTTTCAGTCAACCGAGCTATCGACGGCTTTATCGCCGCCAGGGGTGACAAGGAAATGACAGAGGAGGAGAGCGAGCAGTTCGCCAAGCAATACGGGCCCGCAGTACAGACTGCGATAGCGAAATCCTACGTCGCGAGGACTCTGATACTCGTCGGTGCCTGCGGTCTTCTTTTCACAGGCTGGTTCAGGGTACTGCCCGTGGTGATTCCGATGCTTATGCAAAGACCTCTTATAATGGTTATTGAATATTTCAGAAAGGGGGATAAATAATGGATCTTTCGGTCAACGGCCCGAAGATAATACTGAGGGTGAAGAAGCTGTACGACGCCTTCGGTAACATTCTCGGAAATCCTATAACACAGACGACGGTATCACTCGTTATCGTCACCGTCGGTCTTATAATTCTCTCCTACTTCGTGACAAGAAAGCTCACCAAGCGCCCCGGCAGACTGCAGGTGGTGGCTGAGAAGCTGGTGAATATGCTCTACGGCATGGTGCGCGACACGATGGGAGAGCACAATCTGAAATTCGCCCCCTACATCGGTACTCTGTTCCTGTCGAGCATCGTCGGCACGCTCATCGGCACGACGCAGATATTCCGCTCCACCACCGCTGACCTCTCGGTTACTGCGGCGTGGGCGATTGTAACGACGGGAATGGTCTGGTACAATAATATAAAGAACTTCGGCTTCGGAGCCTGGCTCAAGGGCTTCACCGAGCCTATCGTGGTGATGACTCCTATGAATATCGTCAGCGAGATAGCGAACCCCGTTTCGATGGCATTCCGTCACTTCGGTAACGTGGCGGGCGGCTCGGTTCTCACGGCGCTTATCTACGGTGCTCTGGCGGCGGTGACTCACGCGATATTCTCCTGGCTTCCCGAGACGATTCTCGCAGTATTCCCTCCCCTGTTTCAGATAGGAATACCCGCATTTCTCTCTATCTACTTCGACCTGTTCTCAGGCTTCGTGCAGGCTCTGGTATTCTCGCTTCTGACGATGGTATACGTCGGCGGCGCCTGCCCTCCGCCCGAGGAGCTTCCCGTGAGGGACAAAAAGGCGAAGAACGAGGACTAACCCGATTTCAAAAAAATAAAAATAAAAATATATTTTCTAGGAGGAAACAAAAATGGATGTTAATGCAGCAAAGGTTCTCGCGGCAGGACTGTGTATGGGACTTGGAGCAATAGGCCCCGCTCTCGGTGAGGGTAACGCGGTTGGAAAGGCGCTCGAGTCTATGGCTCGTCAGCCCGAGATGGCAGGTACTCTTCGTACCAATATGATTCTTGGATGCGCTATCACCGAGACCACCGGTATTTATTCGCTGGTCGTAGCTCTTCTGCTTCTTTTCATGAAGTTCTGAGTTTTTCTGACGGCAACACACAAATTTTAAGGAGCAGACCATAATGGAATGGTTTTTGAATGAATTTGAAGCCTTCGTCGGAGTGAACCTCTGGACGATGCTATTCGCATGGGTCAACCTGCTCATTCTGTATCTGTTTTTGAAAAAGCTGCTTTTCAAGCCCCTGAAGGATATGATAGACTCAAGGCAGAAGGAAATCGACGATATGTACGAGGATGCCGAGAGCTCAAAAACCAAGGCTGCGGAGCTGAAATGCGAGTATGAGGAAAAGCTCGAGCACGCTAACGAGGAGAGCGAGGAAATACTTCGCACCGCGGTAAGACGCGCGCAGCTCAAGGAGGAGGAAATTCTCCGCGATGCCAACGATAAGGCGGCACGCACCGTCGAGCGAGCGCACGAGCAGGTCGAGCTTGAAAAGAAGCGGATTATCAACGAGGTCAAGAACGAGGTCTCCGGTATGGCTATCGGCATCGCCGCGGCAGTTATTGAGCGCGACGTATCCGAGAGCGAGCACAAGGAGCTTATCGACAGCTTCATTGATACGATAGGTGAGAGCGATGACTAATGCTTCTGAATACGGAAAGGCGCTGTTTCTTCTGTGCGAGGAGGTTGGCAGCACCGACAGAGTTAAGGCTGACGTAGCGGTGCTTCGCGCCGTTATCAGGGAAAATCCCGAGCTTATCAAGCTGCTTGACACCCCCGCGGTGACCAAGGAGGAAAAGCTCGAGATAATCGACAAGGCGTTTTCCACGCTTGACACGTATCTCGTCAATCTTCTGAAGATTATGGCGGAGCGCCGCATGACGCACGCTATGCTGAAGGTTTTCGATGCCTTTGACGCGGCATATGACGAGTCAAGAGGAATAGAGCGCGTTGAGGTTATAACCGCGGTCCCTCTCACAGAGGAGCAGACGGCAAGGCTCACCGAGCGCCTTGAGAAAAAGACGGGCAAAACTATTATTTTGAAGAATACCACGGATAAGTCTGTTCTCGGCGGCATAAAGCTTCGCTATATGGGCGTACAGCTCGACAGCACGCTGAAGACAAGACTTGATAGCTTTGAGCGAGCGCTCAAAGCAACGGTGCTCTGATAGGGCAATAGCCCTCCAAACTAAATAAGTAAGTTGGTAAATGTAAATGCAGTCAAGAATAGATGATATCAGCAAGATAATAAAAGAGCAAATCAGAAACTACTCGGTGAAGACCGAGCAGGACGAGATAGGCTATGTTATATCGGTTGGCGACGGAATCTCGAAGGTTCACGGTCTTGACAAGTGCAAGGCGAATGAGCTTCTCGAATTCGCTAACGGCAGCTACGGTATGGCGCTAAACCTTGAGGAAAGCTGTGTCAGCTGCGTGCTTCTCGGAAACGACGTGGGCATCAGCGAGGGCAGCGTTGTCAAGCGCACGGGTCGCGTAGTATCCGTACCCGTCGGCGAGAAGCTCGTTGGCAGAGTTGTCAACGCACTCGGTCAGCCTATCGACGCCAAGGGACCCATCGAGGAGGACGGATACAGTCCCATCGAGCGCCGCGCGTACGGTATTATCGAGAGAAAGTCGGTATCCGTGCCGCTTCAGACGGGTATCAAGGCGATAGATTCGATGATCCCCATCGGCAGAGGTCAGAGAGAGCTTATTATCGGTGACAGACAGACGGGTAAGACCGTTATCGCCACCGACACTATAATTAACCAGAAGGGTAAGGACGTTATCTGTATCTACGTAGCGATAGGTCAGAAGCAGTCCACGGTAACGAACGTCGTCGACACGCTCTACAAGAACGGCGCGATGGACTACACCATAGTCGTTTCAGCTACCGCATCAGACCCCGCTCCCCTGCAGTATATCGCTCCCTACGCGGGCTGCGCTATGGGTGAGTACTTCATGGACAAGGGACGCGACGTGCTTATAGTGTACGACGACCTGTCAAAGCACGCGGTAGCGTACAGAGCGCTATCTCTGCTTATCAGAAGACCTCCGGGCAGAGAGGCGTATCCCGGTGACGTTTTCTACCTTCACTCCCGCCTTCTTGAGAGAGCGGCAAGACTCGCGCCCGAATACGGCGGAGGCTCCCTGACCGCGCTTCCTATCATAGAAACGCAGGCGGGTGACGTTTCGGCATATATCCCCACTAACGTTATTTCTATCACAGACGGACAGATATTCCTCGAGAGCGAGCTGTTCCACTCGGGCGTCAGACCCGCGGTTAACCCCGGTATCTCGGTTTCAAGAGTCGGCGGTAACGCGCAGATCAAGGCGATGAAGAAGGTCGCGGGCGCTCTCAAGCTTCTCTACTCGCAGTACAGAGAGCTGCAGGGCTTCGCTCAGTTTGGTTCGGACCTTGACGCGGATACCAAGGCAAGACTCGAGCAGGGCCAGCGCATTGTTGAGGTTCTCAAGCAGGGCAGAAATTCTCCCATAGACGTTGAATTGCAGGTAGCTATTATCTACGCCGTGGTCAACAATATGCTGAGAGATATTCCCGTCGAGAGAATTTCCGAGTTCGAGAGCGAGCTGTTCGACTATCTGGTTGCAACGAAGGACGAGCTTCTTTCCGCCATCAGAACGACAGGACAGCTCACGGCTGAATCCGAAAGCGAGCTGAAGGAGGCTATCGCTACCGTTAAGGAAAAGCTCCTGGGCGGAGGCGTATAAGGCTATGGCAGGGGCATCAATGAATGATATCAAGGCGAGGATAAAGAGCGTACAGAGCACCATGCAGATAACCAAGGCAATGGAGCTTGTCGCTACGTCCAAGCTGAGACGCGCCAAGGAAAAGGCGGAGGGCACGCGTCCCTTCTACGAGGTGCTTGGCAAGGCTATTGACGACGTTCTCGCCTCTGAAATTGCCACCACGTCCGTTTTCTGCGAATGCCGCGAGGCAGAGCGCACCCTCTATATAGTCATAGCGGGCGACAGAGGTCTTGCAGGCGGATATAACGCTAATATATTCCGTCTTGGCGAGAGCTTGTCGGGCACAGGCGAGGCGGTATGGCTTCCCATAGGCAAAAAGGCGGTGGAATACTACCGTCACCGCGAGCGCGAGATTTTTTCTGACGAGTACGAGTATGCATCCCTTGTTGGTGTCAGCGACTCTCAGGAAATTGCACGCGCTGTATGCCGCGCTTATGCGGACGGAGAGCTTGACAGAGTCGTGCTGGTATACACCCGCTTCGTGTCAATGCTCACACAGCTGCCCGTATATGAGCAGCTTCTCCCTCTTGAAAGAGAGAAGAGCGACAAGGTGGCGCCCGAGTACGACGTCGAGCCCGAGCTTATGCTCGAGAGGATAGTTCCGTACTATGTCGGAGGAATAATCTATTCCGCGCTCACCGAGGCTCTTGCATCCGAGCAGGGAGCGAGAAGAACGGCTATGAACGCGGCTAACAAAAACGCATCCGAGATGATTGACACCCTGATGCTCAGATACAACAGAGCGCGTCAGGCAATCATAACTCAGGAAATTACCGAAATTGTATCGGGAGCGGAGGCTCTTTAACTCAGAGAGAGCTTGTCGGCTCTGTCCGACAGGCAAGATTTGAAAGGAAATAGGCAGATGGAAAAAAACATCGGCAAGGTTATACAGATTATCGGACCCGTTCTTGACATCCGATTTGAAAACGGCACGCTTCCCGACCTTCTCGGCGCTATTGAGATTGAGCACGAGGGCGGAAAGCTGGTGTGCGAGGTTGCCAGCCAGCTCGGCGACGACGTAGTACGCTGTATCGCGATGTCCTCTACTGACGGTCTGTCCAGAGGAATGGACGCAGTATATACAGGCACGGGTATCACAGTACCCGTAGGAAAAGAAACGCTGGGCAGAATATTCAACCTGCTTGGCGACCCAATCGACAACGGCGAGCCTGTCGAGGATGCGGAGAGATGGTGTATCCACCGTGATCCCCCCTCGTATTCCGAGCAGGAGGGCACCACCGAGATACTTGAGACCGGTATCAAGGTCGTTGACCTCATCGCCCCCTACGCCAAGGGCGGAAAGATCGGTCTTTTCGGCGGCGCGGGAGTTGGAAAAACGGTTCTTATACTGGAGCTTATCAACAACGTTGCCAAGGAGCACGGCGGCATTTCCGTATTCACAGGTGTCGGCGAGCGTACCCGTGAGGGCAACGACCTCTACAACGAAATGAAGGAGTCGGGCGTACTCTCCAAGACGGCGCTCGTCTACGGTCAGATGAACGAGCCGCCCGGAGCGAGAATGAGAGTCGGTCTTTCGGGACTGACGATGGCAGAGTACTTCCGCGACCGCGAGGGTCAGGACGTGCTGCTCTTTATTGATAACATCTTCCGCTTTACGCAGGCAGGCTCGGAGGTATCCGCCCTTCTCGGACGTATGCCCTCCGCCGTCGGCTATCAGCCGACCCTTGCCACCGAGATGGGTGCTCTGCAGGAGCGCATCACCTCGACCAAGAAGGGCTCGATCACCTCGGTGCAGGCCGTCTACGTGC
>JAFTST010000060.1 GCA_017467165.1 Clostridia bacterium
ACGGCTTCTTCGGCGTTGCTCCCGGCACCAACGAGAAGTCCAACCCCAACGCGCTCTACACCTCTATGCGTAACTGTATTTTCACCAACGTTTGTCACAACCTCGACGACAACACCGTATGGTGGGAGGGCCTCAACGACAATCCTCCTCACAACGCGCTCAACTGGAAGGGCGAGAAGTGGGATTATACCAAGTACGATAAGAAGGATAAGGTTAACACCTCGGGCGCTCACCCCAACTCCAGATTCACCGCTGTGGCAGAGAATTGCCCCTGCATCTCCGATAAGTTCAACGACCCCGCGGGCGTTCCGATTTCCGCTATCGTCTTCGGCGGCAGACGCGCCAAGACAGCTCCCCTCGTATATCAGTCGATGGGCTGGCAGCACGGTACCTTCGTTGGCTCAATTATGGCTTCCGAGACCACAGCCGCTGCGGCAGGCGCTGTCGGCGTAGTTCGTCGTGACCCCATGGCTATGCGTCCCTTCGTAGGCTACGATATGGGCGACTATTGGGCACATTGGCTGAGTATGGGCAAGGCTATTTCCAATCCTCCCAAGATTTTCCACGTCAACTGGTTCAGAACCGATGACGAGGGTCACTTCATCTGGCCCGGCTTCGGCGACAATATGCGTGTTCTTATGTGGATTCTCGATCGATGCGAGGGCAAGGTTGACGCTGTTGAAACTCCCATAGGCTACGTTCCCAATCCCGACGATATCAACATCGAGGGACTTGACATCACTCGCGAAACCCTCGCTGACCTTCTCTCAGTCGACAAGGAGCTCTGGCTCGAGGATTGCCGCGGTATCCGTGAGTTCTACGCGCAGGTTGGCGACAGAGTTCCCGCTGAGCTCTACGCTGAGCTTGAGGCTCTCGAGGCCAGACTCGCTAAGTAAGCCGAAGCAGCGCAGGAAAAAAAGGACAGAATATGAAAAAAATAATTGCTACCTTGCTTATTTTGGTCGCAGTCCTCTCTCTCTGTGCGTGCAGAGATAAGGAAAATGGAGATAATAACGACACCGACCCCAGCATCGAGGATATTCTCAACGGGTCAGGAAACGGCGACGGAATTGACCTTCCGATTATCGATTATTAATCTCCCGTACCGACGGCTGAAATAGCACTCATACAAAAAGGAGAACGGCTCGGACTTCCGACCGCTCTCCTTTTCTTTTCCTATATGTTAAATCTGTACTCAGAAAAATATGCCATTAGATTAAGTGATTGTATCCTATTGAAGTATATGATTATTTTCTATCAAATTAAGTAGTTGAGTACAGGTATGACCGCGCCGCATAGAACTCCCTGCGTGAGCTTCATCGGCAGATAGAGGCGCATTGAAAGCCCCGCCTTTTTGATGAAGGTTGCCGATTGAAGCATCACGGAAATACCGCCAAAGCCGAGTGTGAAGCCGAGAAGACACAGGGAAAAGGGGTGTGCGAGCTCTGTTCCGCGGGCGAAAAATTCAGCCCCCGAGGTCACCTCAAGAAGCGAGAAAAGGAGGGCTCTTGTAGGCGAGTGGGTTAGGTATTTTCTGACGAAGCCGAGCAGCACGGAGAAGCTCGAAATGAAGGCGCAGAGTATCAGCGAGGCATCTGCCGCAGAGCGCACGCTCTCAATAAAGCTGTATCTCTGCCGTGGAATATCTTGGCGTATGTTTGAAAAAGTCCTTTTTCTTCGGAAGATAACACCCACGAGGGCAGTCGAGATAACAAGGGACAGAGCGAGGAGTATTCCCATTTTTCTTGAGCCCAGCATACCCATACCGACAGCCCCGATAACGAAGGGGGGCGAGGGATTTGAGGACAGGGCTACGAGCCGCTCAGCCTCCCCTTTCTCTAGCTCACCTCGCTCGTACGCCGCGCCGACCGAGCGCGCCCCGACAGGAAAGCCGCACAGACCCCCGAGAAGTATATGGCGCACCCCCGACTCGCGTATCCCAAAGAGAAGCCCGACCGCCCTCGAGGGCAGTGAGAGCCTCTCGGGCTTGCCGTAGGCTGTGTACAGGTCGGACACGAGCATCGTCGGTAGAGTGGTGGGCAGGATGCCGAGACAGGCGAGCTTCAAGCCCTCGACGGTGTACTCCGCCGCCTCGCCCGAGAGGAAGACTGCGAAAAATATTATCCCGCACAGCCATAGGAGCGACCCAAGACTCCCCAGCCCCTCCTTCGCTCTCTTAATCCCTTCGCTTGTCATAACCCGACTCCCCCTGCCATATTCTTGTACTAACTACTATGAGCTTGGGGGAATTAAAATGACAAGACGAAAAAAAGAAGCAGCTCCCGTATCGCTCCTGACCTCGCTCGGCGCGTCCTCGCTGGAGCTTGAGGTGAGAAAATCAAGGGCGGGAGCTGTGATGCTTATCTCGGGCGTTATCGGCGTCGGGGAGCTTTCGGACAGGGAAATTATGGTTTTATCTCACAGCGGCAGGTTGATTATCAGGGGCGAGAGGCTCGCTATCTCCACGCTTGAGCGCCGCTCGCTTGAAATATACGGCAGAGTGACGGAGGTTGTTTTCGGATATGGTAAGGCTTGATTATCTACTTTTCGGTTATCTCACGCTCGAAATCAGCGAGGGGAGAATGACCGAAGCTCTGAATCTCGCCTTAAGGCTTGGAATTCGGGCTGAGGCTGTGGGCTCCCGCTCGCTTACAATGAGCTACCCCTCGTTCAGAAAATTCAGAAAAAGGGCTGACTCGGCGCTTATCAGCTCAGTTGGGGATGTGCGGGGGAGCGTTGGGGTTATTCTGCTTTTCAAAAAACGCACGGCGGCTATGATAGCGCTCCTTTTCTGTATGGGGCTGTATTTTCTCTCGGGAAATCTCGTCTGGGACGTCAGGGTTTCGGCGGGTGTGGGGCTTGACGAGGCGACGGTGCTCTCTGAGCTTGAGAGAGCGGGGGTTTTTCCGGGTCAGCTGTGGGCAAGGATTGACAAGAAGCACTGCGAGCTCGCGGTTCTCGACTCCTCGGAGGAAATATCCTGGATTTCAATCAACAGACGGGGCACCGTAGCCTACGTCGAGGCGGTGAGGCGAGTTGACGGCGAGGAGCCCGTGGCGCCCGTCGGTATAGGAAATATCGTTGCCGACCGCGACTGCGTCATAGAGGAGATAACGGTGAAACGAGGCACGGCGGTGGTTAAGGTCGGCGACACGGTGAGAAAGGGAGAGCTTCTGATTTCGGGCGTGGTACAGACCGAGAGGGGCACCGAGTACACTCACGCCGAGGGGGTGGTTATCGGAATATGCGACGGCGAGGTATCCTACACACAGTCGAAATTCGGTACGGAGCTTCTTGTGGGAAAGGCTGAGCTTTCGGAATTTTCGCTGAAAATATTTCAAAATAAAATAAATATTATAAATACCTATGGAAATTCGCCCGAGGGTTGTGCTATAATAGAAGACAAGAGGCAGTGGACGCTCTTCGGAAGGCGCCTGCCAATAAGCTCGCTCTCCGTGCGTGCTACCCCGATAACCGAGGTCGCTATCGAATATTCGGAGGCACAGATGATAGAGCTCGCGCACAGGGGGCACGCGGCGCTTCTTTCGGAGATGCTCGCCACCTCATCCCCCCTGCGCATACGCACCTCGGCTGACTATACGGAGGACGGCTACACCGTCAGAAGCAGAGTGGTCTATTCCACCGAGGTTGGAGAATATAAGCCCATTGAAACCGATATGGAGGACAAATGGTAGAAAGAATAGTATTGACCCGCTCCGACGAGGCAACCTCAGCCTTATTCGGAAGCTTTGACAGCAACGTCAGAATGATTGAAAAGGCGTTTGACGTCCGTATCTCGAACAGGAATGACAATGCCGATATCGGCGACGCCATAGTGGTATACGGCGAGGCGGCTAACGCCGACAAGGCTGTCAGAGCGCTCGAATATCTGAAGCTGATGGTAGGAAACGGAGAAACCCTCTCCGAGCAGAGCGTTGAGTACGTTATCGGGCTTGTCAGGGACGGCCTGGACGAGCGCCCCGAGAGCTTTTCGGGCGACGTTATCTGCATCACCAACAAGGGAAAGCCCATCAAGGCGAAAACCATAGGTCAGAAGAAATATATCACAGCTATCAAGGAAAACACCGTTGTCCTCGGTCTTGGTCCCGCAGGCACGGGAAAGACCTTCCTAGCCGTCGCTATGGCGGTTGAGGCGCTGAGGGACAAGGCGGTTAACCGGATTATTCTCACTCGCCCCGCGGTTGAGGCTGGCGAGCGGCTCGGATTTCTCCCGGGAGACCTGCAGAGCAAGATTGACCCATACTTAAGACCACTGTACGACGCGCTTTTCGAGATGCTCGGGGCAGAGAATTTTCAGAGATACCTCGAGAGAGGTATAATTGAGATAGCGCCGCTCGCCTATATGCGAGGAAGAACGCTCGACGATTCCTTTATCATACTCGACGAGGCGCAGAATACGACTCCCGAGCAGATGAAAATGTTTCTCACCCGACTAGGCTATAACTCCAAGGCGGTAGTCACGGGCGACCTCTCGCAGACCGACCTTCCTCGCGGAGTTGGCAGCGGACTGTCAATCGCCGCTAAGATACTGAAGGGAATCGAGGGCATCGGTATATTCGAGTTCTCCGAGAGGGACGTCGTCCGTCACCACCTGGTGAGAAAAATAATCTCCGCCTACGAGGGCTACGAGCGCGAGCGCGCTGAAAAACGGGCAACCTACCGCGACAGAAAGGACAAGCGTGACTGATGAAGCTATTTATCACATTTTCAAAGAGCGGCGACTTCGCCGTGGAATACGATTATAAGAGCGTGGTGCGCCGCGCGGCGCTCGCGACGCTGGAGTATGAGGGCTTTCCCTTCGATGCGGAGCTGTCGGTGACCTTCGCCGACAACGCCTACATTCATACTCTCAACAAGAAATACAGGGGAGTGGACAGGCATACCGACGTGCTTTCCTTCCCGATGTATGAGGACGGCTTTCCCTACGAGGAGTGCAGATACGGCGCGACCCTCGGAGATATAGTCATCTCGCTCGAGCGAGCAGAGGAGCAGGCGGCAGAGCTCGGCCACTCCCTGATTCGCGAGATAGCCTTCCTGACCGTGCACTCGACTCTGCACCTTCTCGGCTACGACCACGAGCGCTCCGAGCGCGACGACGAGGAGCAGTGCCGACGCCAGCGCGAGATTGTCGAAGGACTTAATATAGATTAAAGGACGGAAAATATGAGAAAGACAGCTTTTATAGCCATCGTTGGCAGACCCAACGTGGGAAAATCCACTCTACTTAATTCGATAATAGGCGAAAAGGTGGCGATAGTTTCAAAAAAGCCGCAGACCACCCGAAATCGCATAACCGGAATATATACCGAGGGCGAGGACCAGTTCGTTTTCCTCGATACCCCCGGACTCCATAAGCCGAGGACCAAGCTCGGCGACTATATGGTTAAAACCACCTCGCAGACCCTCGGCGGAGTTGACTATGCCATTCTCGTCGTCGAGGCGAGAGAGGAGGTCGGAGATATCGAGGCGGAGATTATCAAGCGCTTTGGCCAGGATGGAATGAGAGCCATACTCGTTATCAACAAGGTCGACACCGTCAGAAGCGCCAATATCGCCAGAACGATAGCCTCCTATGCTGCCGCCTTCGATTTTGACGCGGTAGTGCCTATGTGCGCCAAGAGCGGAAAGGGCAAGGAGATTCTGCTTGACGAGTGCAGAAGGTATCTTTCCGAGGGCGAATGGCTGTTTGACGAGGATATGATAACCGACCAGCCCGAGAGGGCTATCGCCGCGGAGATTATCCGCGAGAAGCTGCTCCGCGAGCTCGACGAGGAAATTCCCCACGGCACCGCCGTCACCATCGAGGAATGGAAGGAGAAGGGCGGGGTAGTATCCATCCGCGCGGAGATATACTGCGAGAAGCAGTCGCACAAGGGTATTATTATAGGAAAAAAGGGCGCGACTATCGAAACGATAGGCACTCACGCCCGCGAGGATATAGAGAGAATGCTCGATACTAAGGTGTTTCTCGATTTGTACGTCAGAGTCAAGGAGAATTGGCGCGACAGCGGCTTTAACATCACCGACTTTGGCTACAGGGACGACGAGTGATGCACAGCGAGGTCAAGGGGCTGGTGCTCCGTACCACCGACGTCAAGGACAGCGACAGAATGCTGTCGGTATACTCGGCAGAAAGAGGGCTTATCTCGGTCTATTCCAGAGGCTCCAAGTCCTTAAAAAGCAGAAATATGTCAACCACAGGTCAGTTCTGCTACTCCGAGATGGTGCTCTACGAAAGAGGGGACAAGCTCTGGGTTCAGGAGTCGAGGCTTATAGAAAACTTCTATAATCTCAGAGAGGATATTGAAGCCTTCGCCGTAGCGAGCTACGCCTGTGAGGTGCTCGAGGACGTCGGCACAGCCGAGGGGGACGGCAAGCTGCTTCAGCTCACCCTGAACACACTTTTCGCCCTTTCAAGCGGAAAATACCGTATACCGCTCATCAAGGCGGCGTTTGAGGTCAGAATGTGCGCGCTTCTCGGACTTATGCCCGACGTCGTTTCCTGTCAGGAGTGCGGAGAGAGAGAGGGAGAAGCCTTTCTCGATATACTTGAGGGCGAGACCCTCTGCCGCTCCTGCCACGAGAAAAGACAGAGAGAGGCGATAGCGCTCACCGATACCGAAAGACGCGTTGTATGTATTCTCTCGGAGGGGGCGAGAGCCGCCTTCGCCTACTGCCTTTTCTGCCCTGCGGAAAAGCTGCTCGCCTTCAACGTCGAGGGCGAGGACGCCGCGCTTTTCTGTCGCGCCGCAGAGGCGTATATCCTCAACCATCTTGAAAGAAGCTATAAATCACTGGATTTCTACTATGAGGTAAGACGATAATTATGCAATTTTCCCTGAAAACGTTATCAACCCTTGAGTATGATAAAATTATAGAAATGCTCGCGGAATGCGCCTCGACAGAGGGAGCCAAGGCGAGAGCGAGAGCACTGGCCCCTACGGACGACGCTCAGGCGGTTATTATCCGTCAGCGCCGCACCGACGATGCCAAAAGGCTGATTAACGCCAAGGGCTATCCGTCCTTCACCGCTCCCGAGGGAGTTGACACGGCGGCGGACAGAGCCTATAAGGGCGCTATACTCTCACCAAGAGAGCTTATGGATATAGCGGCGCTCCTTCGCTCCGCGGCATCTCTTGTCGACTACGTAGGAGAGGGACTGCCCTTTGAGTGCGTGCTCGAGGAGATTTTTCTCCGTATGCTCCCCAACAGACAGCTGGAGAATAAAATTTCGCGCGCTATCATATCCGAGGAGCTTATAGCGGACGAGGCAAGCCCCGCACTCGCTGATATCCGCAGGAAAATCAGGAACACCAACAACAAAATCAAGGATACCCTGCAGAGCTATATAGGAGGCACCAGGAACAAGCATCTGCAGGAAAATATAGTCACTATGAGAAACGGCAGGTACGTAGTACCTGTCAAGGCAGAATATAGGAACGAAATCAAGGGCCTGGTGCACGATACCTCCTCATCCGGAGCGACGCTTTTCGTCGAGCCTATGGCTGTTGTCGAGGCTAATAACGACCTGAAAAGGCTCGCCGCAGAGGAGAGCTGTGAGATAGAGAGAATACTCGCCTCTCTTTCGGCGGAGGTTGCTGATTTTTCCTCTGCCATAGCGACGAACTATCACAACGTGACCGACCTTGCATTCATATTCGCCTGCGCCACGCTCGCTATATCCATGCGGGCAGAGATGCCTGTTATAACCGAGGACAGACTTATCAGTCTTCGCAGGGCAAGGCACCCGCTCATACCAAAAGATAAGGTGGTTCCCATCGACGTGTCGCTCGGGGGCGAATTTGATACGTTGATTATAACGGGACCCAACACGGGAGGAAAAACCGTTACCCTGAAGACCCTTGGACTTTTCGCTCTGATGGCGCAGTCGGGACTCCAGCTTCCCGCGGCAGAGGGCTCGGTGATGGGAGTTTTCTCCGAGGTGCTGGTGGATATAGGCGACGAGCAGAGCATTGAGGCATCTCTTTCCACCTTCTCCTCGCATATGGTCAACGTAGCGGAGATTCTCAGATGCGTCGGACCTCGCTCGCTGGCTCTTTTCGACGAGCTGGGCTCGGGTACTGACCCCATTGAGGGAGCGGCGCTCGCTACGGCTATACTTGAAAGAACGCAGAAGAAGGGAGCACTCACCGCGGCAACTACGCACTACGCAGAGCTGAAGGCGTACGCCCTCAACACACCGCGAGTCAAGAACGCCTCCTGCGAGTTCGACGTCGAAACCCTGCGCCCGACATACAGGCTCATCATAGGCGCTCCCGGTAAGTCCAACGCCTTCGCTATATCCGAAAGGCTGGGTCTTGACCCCGAGGTTATCTCGAGAGCGGAGATGCTGATTGACGGAGATGACAAGCGCTTCGAGGAGGTTATCGAGCGTCTTGAGAAGGACAGAATAGAAATGCAGAGGGCGCGCGACGAGGCGGAAAGAGAGCTTCGCGAGCTCAGGGAGTATAAGGCGCGCGAGGAGGCGGCGCTCGAGGCGAAAATCAAGAAGAGCGAGGACGAAATCCGGAAAATGCTCCTTAAAGCGCGGCAGATTCTCGACAGCGCGCGTGCTACGAGCGAGTATATATTCAAGCAGCTCGACGATATAAGGCGTCAGGAAAATAAGGAAAAGCGCTACGAGATGGCAGACCGCGCCAGAGCCGAGGTCCAGAAAAGACTCAGGGAAACAGAGGAGCTGTTCGAGGGCGTGGACGTCAGGGAGGTTGCCGTCGACGAGGACTACAAGCTCCCAAGAGAGCTGCGCGTCGGTGACAGGGTATATCTCGTTACTATCGGAAAAGAGGGAGTCGTCACCGCCACCAAGGACAAGAACGGACTTGTAGCCGTCACCTCGGGTATTCTGAAAACCAAGGTTACCGAGGATAAGCTCAGGCTTATCGAGGGCGAGGTTAAGTTCCGCAGAAAAGAGGAGCCAAAGCCCAAGGTCAACGAGGGCAAGGTTAAAAGACAGGTGAACACGAGCTTCAGACCCGAGCTCGACGTCAGGGGAATGATTGGAGAGGACGCCTGGTTCCTCGTCGACAAGTATCTTGACGATGCTATCCTCGCAGGAATTAAAACCGTCAGAATAATTCACGGCAAGGGCACGGGAGCGCTCCGCGCGGCTCTCTGGAAATATTTCAAGACGGACAAGCGAATAAAGTCCTATCGTCACGGCGAGTACGGCGAGGGCGACGCGGGAGTTACCGTTATTGAACTGAAATGAGGTGCAGTATGAATTTTCAACCACTGAGAGATTTTCTTGATTTCTATCTTCCTATGCTGGGTATTCCCGGCAGTGACACCGTTATTTATAGAAATCACGAGGAAATATTCCGATATCAGAGCGGCTATGATAGCCTGAGGTACAGGACACCCGTACGCGACAACGCGCTGTATCATATGTACTCTATAACCAAGGTTTCCACCGCGGTCGCCGCGACACAGCTTATCGAGCGCGGAGAAATACTTATAACAGACCCGGTCTACGCGTATTTTCCCGAGTATAAGGATATAACGGTGAAAAAATACCGCCCCGACGGCGGATTTGACCTTCTGCCCGCCAAAAGACCGATGCTGATAAAGCATCTTCTGACTATGACCGCGGGACTTAACTACGACCTTCGCTCTCCCTCGATTCTTCGCGTCAGGGAGAAAACCGCGGGCGCCTGTCCCACGCTCGAGGTCGCGCGCGCACTCGCTGGCGAGCCGCTCGATTTCGAGCCCGGCGAGCGCTATCAGTACAGCCTGTGCCTTGACGTTATGGGAGCTATTATCGAGCTGGTTTCGGGAGTTTCTCTCGGACAGTATCTTAAGGAGAACATATTTGAGCCGCTCGGTATGACCCGCACCTCCTTCGGTATGAGCGAGGAAAAGAAGGCTATGCTCGCGACTCAGTATGAGTTTGATACCCTCAACAAGAGGGCGGTGGAGATACCCGTCACGAGAAACGACTTCAATTTTGGATTCGCCTACGAGAGCGGCGGAGCAGGGCTTATTTCCTGCGTTGACGACCAGATTATTCTCGCGGACGCCCTTGCCAACGGTGGCGTTGGAAAAAACGGCAACCGAATTCTCTCCGAGCGCGGCGTTGGACTTATGAGCGCCAATCACCTCGACAGAGAGCAGCTCGTCAGCTTCGACTGTGGACATAACCCGGGCTACGGCTACGGCTTTGGCGTGCGTACCAATATAACCGAATACACCGCGGGCAATCTCGCTCCTCTTGGCGAGTTCGGCTGGGAGGGCGCGCGTCTTTCCTATCTGTCCGCAGACCCCAAAAACCGTATAGCCCTCTTCCACGCGGAGCATATGGGCGGACTTCACAGCGTGGTTATTCCCAGACTGCGCAACATAGTGTACGGCTGTCTTGGAGGATGATATGAAGATAGTTAAGATTGTCACGGGCGTACCGGGGGACGAGCTTGCTTCTATGATAAATAATCAGGAGCTTGTCAATGAGAGAGTGCTCTTCGATGAGAAAAAGGGAAAGCCAGAGATGCGCGTCAGACAAAAGGGTGAGAAACTCCATATCACCTGCGAATATATAGGCGGCGACAGGCGGGATAACGGATTTCTCGTCGGCAGCTTTTTCTCGGGGAAAATCAGAGAAAGGAAGGGGAGGACAGTCCTCTCGGGCATTATCCTCACAGCTCCCCTCTATCATCTGTTTCTGCTCGTGCTCATCGGTATTTTCGTGTGGCGCTGTATATCTCTCGGGGGAATTAACCCCGTGCCTATAATTCTCGTCGGCTTCAGTATTCTTATGTTCTGGGGCGAGTTCAAGAAGCAGGGCGTTATATACCGCTATCTGCACAGAGCCGCTCGCAGAGCGGAGGCAGAGCGCAGCTCCGGGGAGTCCTGAGCCAAAGAAAAAACAAATCCCCCCACGCACAGACCGCTATGGGAGGATTTGATATAAAATACGGTACTATTAAGAAAAAGGTGCAGAGCTTTTCTGCACCCTTTTTTGTCCATATCGCAGAGGAGCGATATATTGGTGCCGGTAGTCGGGGTCGAACCGACACGGTATTGCTACCTTCGGATTTTGAGTCCGACGCGTCTGCCAATTCCACCATACCTGCATTCAGTCAAGGAACGGTAGTATTATAGCATAGGGAAAATGAAAAATCAAGGACTTTCGGGAAAAAATCCCGCGCTTTTGAAAATACTTGTTGCAATTTAATTTAAAATAATATATAATGATATACGGTAAAATAGTATTCTTATGTCTGTTAGGAGAAATTATGCTTGACGAGCTTGTTTTCCGCACCGCTCCCTCCACCGAGAAGAACCTTGACGAGCTCTCGGTGCTTCAGACGAGGGAGGAGGAGAGGCGACTTTTGGAGCTGTATGACGTCGCCGAGGCGGCGGCTGTTCTCGCCCGCGAGCTTATAGCCGAGGGGCTTAGCATCAGCGAGGCGCTGTCCGTGATTTCCGACGGCGTCAGCCTGGGTGATTATCCTATACACAGCCTCGCTCTTTCTGAGAGTCGCGAGCGGCTTTCGGGCTATATTTCCTTGCTCGCGCAGGCTGACAGAGCAGAGCTTTCTCTGCTTTTCGTCTCTGAGTGTCACAGGCTCGGCGTCAGCGTTAGCGAGCGCGAGCTGCTCAGAACCTGCGAGGGTGAAGAAACCTTTATATATATGAGAAATCAGTTCGCCGACGAGGCGTACGACGTGTTTTCCCAGGAGTTTGACAATCCCAGGGTCAGATACGCCCAGAGCTTTTCGGAGTGCGCGAGAGCGGTCGCCGAGGGCGAGGTGAGATTCTGCCTTCTTCCCTTGGAGGAGCGCGGCGGCACGAGGCTGCCCACGGTTTCCGAGCTGGTGCTTCGGAATGATTTGAAAATTAACGCTGTCAGCTCGGTTTTCGGCTATGACGGCGCCGCTAATCTCAAATACGCGCTGCTTTCGCGCGATTTTGTCATTCCCGAGATAAACGATGGTGACGACGCATATCTTGAAATAAGGCTTGGCTCAGGCGGGGATAATCTTTCCTCAACGCTGAACGCCGCCTCGCTTTTCGGTATGAGCGTCTACCGCGTTGATACGGTTATCACCGACTCCGAGGGCGAGAGCGAGAGCTATTTCACCCTTGTGCTACGCGACGGGGGCGAGGGCTTCGCTCCGATGCTGGTGTTTCTCGCGTTATTCGTCGGGGACCACAGTACACAGGGATATTATAAAAATCTTGAATGAGAGGATATAGAAATGAAAAAGCACGTTGAATACAGGACCAAGGGCACCTGCTCGCGTATGGTTATAGTTGACGTCGAGGACGGCGTTATCACCGACTGTCGCTTTGAGGGTGGCTGCTCGGGAAATACACAGGGCGTTGCCGCTCTAGTTATCGGAATGAGGGTTGAGGACGCCATAGCGAGAATCAAGGGCATCAAGTGCGGACCGCGCTCGACCTCCTGCCCCGACCAGCTCGCGCTTGCTCTTGAGAGCGCTAATCAGTAAATATATATCAAATCAAAATAAGACGGAGGAACGAAATGAAAAACTATCAGGAAAACTATGAGCTTTGGCTGAATTCTCCCGTGCTTTCGGAGGATGAGCGCGAGCAGCTCAGATCTATCGCTGACAACGAGGAGTTGAAGGAGCTGAGATTCGCCGCTCCTATGGATTTCGGCACCGCAGGACTTCGTTCTACTATGTATATGGGCATCGGCTGTATGAATATCTACACCGTTATGCAGACCACAAGAGGTATTGCCGCTCTCGTTAAGGCAGAGGGAGGAGAGTCGCGCGGCGTTGCCATCGCCTACGACTCGAGAAATAACTCGCGAGAGTTCGCCGAGGCATCTGCCAGAGTTCTCGCAGGCGCAGGCATCAAGGTATATATCTTCGACGATATCAGACCCACCCCCGAGCTCTCCTACGCGGTAAGGGAAACGGGCGCTCTCGCAGGTATCAATATCACCGCCTCGCACAACCCGAAGGAATATAACGGCTACAAGGCTTATTGGGAGGACGGAGCTCAGCTCGCGCCCGAGCAGGCTGAGGTCGTTTCGAGAGAGAGAGCCAAATTCGATTATCTCGATATGTCCGGCATCGCAGACTTTGACGCGGCGGTTGAGTCGGGAATTATAACCGTTCTCGGCGCGGACTTCGACGAGAAGTATCTTTCCGCGGTTCTCGCTACCTCAATAAATCCCGACGCGGTCAAGGACGTGGCTGACGAGCTGAGGGTTGTATATACACCCCTGCACGGCGCGGGCAGAGTGCTCGTTCCCGAGGTGTTCAGACGCGTTGGACTGAAGCACCTGTATACCGTCGACAGCCAGATGAACGCCGACGGCAATTTCCCCACGGTCAAAAAGCCCAACCCCGAGTACCCCGACGTATTCGCCGAGGGCATTGAGATAGCCGACAGAGTAGGCTCTGACCTTATTATCGCCACAGACCCCGACTCAGACAGAGTTGGCGTTATGTCGAGAACGAAGGACGGAAGCTTCACCACCATCTCGGGCAACCAGATGGGCGCGCTCCTTCTTGACTACGCTATCACACAGCGCAGAGCGCTGGGTAAGCTCGGCGAGGGCGCATACTGCGTCAAGAGCATAGTATCCACCGATATGGCTTATAAGATTGCCGCAGATAACGGAGTTAAGCTGCATGACGTGCTCACGGGCTTCAAGTTCATCGGCGAGGTTATCAAGAACTACGAGAAGGCCGGGAAGACTGACGGATTTATCCTTGGCTTTGAGGAGAGCTACGGCTACCTTCTTGGCACTTACGCCAGAGATAAGGACGCCGTCGAGGGCTCGATGATGATTCTCGAGATGACAGCCTTCTACAAGAAGCAGAATAAGACCCTTTCCGACGCGCTCGCGGCTCTCTACGAGAGATACGGCATCTACGGCGAGAGCGTTATCGATATATATATGGAGGGTCTTGACGGTATCGAGAGAAGAAAGAGAATAATGCAGAGTCTGCGCGACAATACACCTACCTCCTTCGGCGGATATAAGGTAGCGAAGGCGGGCGACTACAAGCGCGGCACCACCGTCAACCTTCTCACAGGCGACGAGGAGCCTACGGGTCAGCCCTCGAGCGACGTTCTCTACTACACCCTCGAGAATGAGGATAAGATTATAGTTCGTCCCTCGGGCACAGAGCCGAAAATCAAGATATATATTCTCGCGCACTCTACCGACAAGGAAACGCTCCGCGCTAAGCAAGAGGGCTACGCTAACGATGCTAAAAGGATAACCGAGGTATAATTCCCCGGAAGAAAAAGAAGTGGAAAACAAGCAACAGAAAATCAGAAACTTTTCAATAATAGCACATATCGACCACGGTAAGTCCACTCTCGCCGACAGAATTCTTGAAAAAACGAGAACCGTTGCCACAAGAGATATGGAGGAGCAGATTCTCGACAATATGGAGCTCGAGAGGGAGAGGGGAATTACCATCAAGGCAAGAGCCGTCAGGCTCAACTATACGGCGAAGGACGGCAGGGAGTACTATTTTAACCTTATTGATACTCCCGGCCACGTCGACTTCGGCTACGAGGTGTCACGCTCGCTTCAGGCGTGCGAGGGTGCGCTTCTGGTGGTTGATGCGACGCAGGGCGTTGAGGCGCAGACTCTGGCTAACGCTTACCTCGCCATAGACAACGACCTTGAAATACTGCCCGTTATCAATAAAATAGACCTCGCCTCCGCTGATATCGAGGGAGCGAGGAGAGAAATAGAGGATATTATCGGTATACCCGCAGAGGATTGTCCTGCGGTTTCGGCGAAGTGCGGAATCAATATTGAGGACGTGCTCGAGAAGATTGTCACCGATATCCCCGCCCCCGGAGGAAATGCCGACGCGCCGCTCAAGGCTCTTATCTTCGACTCGCACTACGACTCCTATCTCGGCGTCGTGGTCTATATCCGCGTCTTTGACGGCAGGGTCAGAGCGGGCGACAGAATTCGCCTCATGGCGAAGGGAACAGAGTTTGAGGTTATCGAGGTCGGCACAATGGAGCCCTTCGGACTGAGCAGGGCAGACGAGCTGTCCGCGGGCGAGGTCGGATATATCACAGCGTCAATCAAGACCGTCGGAGATACGAGAGTGGGAGACACCGTTACCACAGCGGAAAACGGAGCCGACGAGGCTCTGCCCGGCTTCCGCGACGTGCATCCTATGGTATATTCGGGAATCTATCCCGCCGACGGAGCAAGATACGGCGACTTAAGAGAAGCGCTCGAAAAGCTGCAGCTAAACGACGCCTCGCTCGTATTTGAGCCCGAGACCTCGGTTGCTCTCGGCTTTGGCTTCAGGTGCGGCTTCCTCGGACTTCTTCATATGGAGATTATCGAGGAGAGGCTGGAAAGAGAGTTCAATCTCGACCTTATCACCACAGCGCCCTCGGTTATATATAAGGTTAAGCTGAAAAACGGCGAAACCGTTATGATAGACAACCCCTCCGCCTTCCCGTCGCCCGACGAGATTGATACCTCATATGAGCCGATAATGAAGGCAACGATTATCACCCCGACCGACTACGTGGGCGGAATAATGGACCTGTGCCAGGAAAGACGCGGTGTCTTCATAGATATGAAGTATCTTGATACCACGCGTGTTGAGCTTCACTACGAGCTGCCGCTCAACGAGATTATCTACGACTTCTTCGATGCTCTGAAATCACGCTCCAAGGGCTACGCCTCGCTCGACTACGAGCTGAAGGGCTACGAGCCCTCAAGGCTTGTCAAGCTCGATTTCCTTCTCAATGGAGAGGTGGTTGACGCGCTTTCCTTCATAGTCTTCGAGGACAGGGCATATTCCAGAGCCAGAAGGATAGCAGAGAAGCTGAAGGAAAATATTCCGCGTCAGCTCTTCGAGATACCTATTCAGGCGGCTATCGGCTCGAAAATCATAGCTCGCGAGACCGTCAAGGCGATGCGGAAGGACGTCCTTGCCAAGTGCTACGGCGGTGATATTACCCGAAAGAAGAAGCTGCTTGAAAAGCAGAAGGAGGGTAAGAAGAAGATGAGAAAGCTGGGCAGCGTTGAGGTAACCCCCGAGGCGTTCATGGCGGTGCTCAGGCTGGACGATGACAACTGATATGAGAGGTCTGTACGTCCATATTCCGTTCTGTGTGAGAAAGTGCAGATACTGCGACTTCTGCTCGGGGACGCCAACGGACGATGCTATTGACAGGTATATAGACTCGCTGGAGGCTGAGTGTCGCTTGTATTATAAGGATGCTCGCCCGAGCGTTGATACCGTGTTTTTTGGCGGCGGAACGCCGAGCATTCTTTCAAAAGAGCAGTTCTCCCGAGTGTATAGAATCATAGAAAGCACCTTTGATTTGTCCTGTGTGTCAGAGCTCACCGTCGAGGTCAATCCGGGCACTGTGACACGGGAAAAGGCAGAGCTCTACCGAAGGCTCGGTATTAACCGAATCAGCATCGGATTGCAGTCAATTCACGAAAACGAGCTGAAAATGCTGGGCAGAATACATAGCTATTCGGATTTTCTCTCGACGTATCGCCTGTTTTCTGAGCTTGGCTTTGAGAATATCAGCGTGGATTTGATGTACGGGATACCCGAGCAGACGAAGGACTCCTTCCGACAGACGCTCCGTAGCGTTATCGCGCTTTCCCCCGAGCATATCTCCGCCTACGGACTTATAGTAGAGCCCGGGACTCCCTTCTTTGAGATGAGGGAAAGCCTGCCTCTGCCAAACGAGGATACCGAGCGGGATATGTACGACCTCGCCTGCGCTATGCTTGCCGAGGCAGGATATTCTCACTACGAGATTTCAAATTATGCAAGGCCGGGAGCCGAATGTAAGCACAACCTGAAATATTGGAGATGCGAGGAATATATAGGCATCGGCGCCGCAGCGCACTCATATTATCTTGGCACGAGGCTTGAAAACAGCTGTGACGTCCCGAATTATAAGAGAGTGCAGAGCATTGATATTTCTTTTGAGGACGCCGCGTATGAGTACGCTATGATGCGACTGAGGCTCAGGGAAGGAATATGCCTTTCCGAGTACAGAGAGCGGTTTGGGGTGGATTTTATTCTTGGCAAGGAGAAAATACTCTCCGAGTATGAAAGGATGGGGCTTCTTGTTCTTGAGGATGACAGGCTCTGTCTTTCCGAGGAGGGGTTTTATCTATCCAATTCCGTGCTGGTCAGCATTTTATAAATCTCTTGACAAGTCGCGTATAATAGTTTAAAATAGAGATACACTAAGGAACGGAGAATATATATGTCAGAAAAGGAAAAGGATATTTTCCCCGACGAGTCTGAGGGCTATTTCCTCACTCTCACAGACGAGGCTACGGGAGAGGATAAGGAGTTTGAGCTCTATGCCAGGGCTACCATTGAGGGTAAGGATTATTTTGCCCTCGCGCCTGTGAATGAGAGCACCGACGAATATATCATTCTCTCAGGAAGACGCGACGGAGAAAATATAATGTTCGAAACCGTCGATGACGACGATGAGTTTGAGATGGTTGAGGATTATTTCAACGACCTTCTTTTCGGCGAGGTCAACTACGACGAAAATTGATTTTTTCCTGCGGGGCTCGTGATATTGTGATATTTGGACCGACACAATTAAAATAGGAGTTCGGCTTCTTTTATCGGGATGCAGGCCTCCTGCGGGGAGCTGTCTTCGTACCCTCCCTTAGCAGACGTTGGAAGCGCAATGAAAAAGAGAGAACACCACACCTGGAATCCAGGGTTAAAAATTGCTTTACACGGCTCATGCGGGTTTTTAAAAAAGGTATACGGCTTATTCCTTCGGGGATATTCCGCATACCTTTTTTCTTTTTGGCTTGCGTCTTTTTTCACCCACGGGCGCATATATTCAATTAAGAATACAGGAAGAAGGAAAAGCCTATGGGGAAAAGCTATAAGGGACTAACGGGTGAAGAGGTGGCTCGCTCGAGGGAAAAATACGGCTCCAACGCTCTTGAGAGGCTGAAGGGGCGGGGAATTATCCGCCGCTTTTTTGATAACCTGTCCGACCCTATAATCAAGATACTGATAGCGGCGCTCGTTCTGGAGGTGGTAGTCACTCTCGGAAGATGTAATCTCGTTGAGGTCTTCGGAATTGTGGCGGCTATACTCATAGCTACCCTCGTATCGACCGTGTCTGAGTATGGAAGCGAGAGAGCCTTCGCCAAAATCGAGTCAGAGGCGAGGCAGGGGCTTGTCAAGGTTCTCCGGGATGGGAAGATATTGGAGATTCCGACAGACGAGCTCGTGGTTGGAGACGTTGCTTATCTTTCGGCAGGCGAGAAAATACACGCTGACGGCTGTCTTATCGAGGGCAGAATAACCGTAGACCAATCCGCGCTTAACGGCGAGAACATAGAGGCTGTGAAGCACAGCGCGACTCCGCAGGGCTGGGACCTTATGGACCCTGCGCGTGTTTTCAGAGGCTCTGTTATCTCGGACGGTGCGGCGGTGATGCGGGTTGAAAGAGTAGGTGCCGATACTTTCTACGGACAGGTGGCGCGCGACGTGCAGTCGGAAACCAGAGAGAGCCCCCTGCGCCTGAGGCTGTCGAAGCTCGCAGGGCAGATCAGCCGTCTTGGTTATATTGCCGCCCTCGCCGTAGGAGTATGCTACCTTGTCGGTGTGTTTTTTATCAATAAGACAGCGTCAATAACCGACACAGCGCAGCTGATAAGCGCCCTGATACACGCCTTAACGCTGATGATAACCGTCGTCGTGGTTGCAGTTCCCGAGGGACTGCCTATGATGATAACCGTAGTCCTCTCTGCGAATATGAAAAGGATGTTAAACGATAATATCCTTGTCAAAAAGCTCGTTGGTATAGAAACAGCCGGGTCGCTCAATATACTTTTCACAGATAAAACGGGTACTCTGACTACAGGAAAGCTCTCGGTTGACCGTATCGTGACCTACAATGATACGATAAGGCGGATTTCCGTCCTTCGTCGCTCGGGCGCGGTATATGACGCGCTTCTTCTGTCCGCTGTGTATAACACGGACGCTATCAGAGAGGGCGGCCGGCTTTTCGGCGGTAACTCTACCGACAGGGCGATAGGCGAGTTTTTTCTCGAGGATACTGCTCCGAGTCTTTCGGTTGTATCAAGAGTGCCATTTTCGAGCGAAAGAAAGTGCTCCTCTGTGACTCTTTCGGGTGGTGTCACCTATACCAAGGGTGCGGCTGAGGTTATGCTGTCGGGGCTGAGATTTGCTCTGAACGAGCGCGGCGAGGTTGTGGCTCTCGATAAGTCATATGTCAACCAAGCTTTACAAAATGCGGTTAAGGGCGGCGAAAGAGTGATAGCAGTATCAAGAAGCGTCGGGTCGGGTGAGCCTGCGCTCGTGGCTCTTATCGTTTTGAAGGATAAGCTTCGCCCCGATACGAAGCAGTCGGTCAGAACTATAACCGACGCGGGAATACAGATAGTGATGGTGACGGGGGACAACCGCGATACTGCGGTGAGTATAGCAGAGGAGTGCGGCTTTTTCAAAAGGTCGCTCGGTCACCTTGCCCTGACGGGTGAGGAGCTTTCCGCCCTTGATGACGAGAAGGTCAAACAGCTTCTGCCAAGCCTCAGAGTTATATCAAGAGCTCTTCCGAGCGATAAGAGCCGCCTCGTCCGTCTTTCGCAGGAGATGGAGCTTGTCGTTGGAATGACGGGTGACGGGATTAACGATGCCCCCTCCTTGAAGCTGTCTGACGTCGGCTTCGCTATGGGCGGCGGCGCCGAAATTGCCAAAAGCGCCTCTGACGTCGTTATCCTCGATAACAGCATAACCTCGATATGCAAGACCATCCTCTATGGCAGGACGATATTCAAATCTATAAGAAAGTTTATAACCTTTCAGCTGATTATGAACCTTGCCGCCTGCGGAATAACGCTTATAGGTCAGCTTCTGGGTATGGGAAACCCCATAACGATTATACAGATGCTGTGGGTTAATATAATTATGGATACACTTGGCGGACTCGCCTTCGCGGGTGAGCCACCGCTCATATACTATATGAAGGAGCGCCCAAAGCGGCGTGACGAGCCCATTCTGTCAAGGGAAATGATATTCCATATACTTCTGAACGGTGGATTTACCCTTGCATTGCTTACCGCGTTTCTCGGTCTGAATATCTTCGGCGACCTGTATATATCAGATTCGCACAGAATGACTGCATTCTACGCCCTGTTCATCTTCGCTGGGCTGTTCAACTGCTTCAGCGCGAGGTGCGAGAGGTTCTGGCTGCTTTCCAATATCGGAAAGAATAAGCCCTTCATACTTATAATGCTTTTCATCTCGACGATACAGATATTGATTATCTACTTTGGCGGCGAGCTTTTCAGAAGCACCCCGCTGTTGCCAGAGGAGCTTGGCTACGCGGTGTCAGCCGCAGCGCTCGTTCTCGCCTTTGATATAATCCGACGGGTGTTTAAGAAGCTGTCACGTGGTTGATAGATGCGAAAAAAGGCACGGTTTTCCGTGCCTTTTAATGTTATGAGTTGGTATACAAATAATCAGCCAGCCTGACAAATTCCTCGGTAGAGAGCCTCTCGCCTCTGACGGTGTCGGGGTGACCCGTGCTCCTGATAGCCTCAAGGATGAGCTCCTTGCTGTACGGTAGCTTAGCCGAAAGGGCGTTTAAGAGAGTTTTTCTTCGCATTTCGAACGCCGCGCGTATAACGCTCCTGAACAGCTCCTCGCTTTTCGGCTGATAGGGCTTCTCGTCATATAAATCTATGCGGACAACCGCGCTGTCAACCTTCGGCGCGGGAACGAAGCAGCCTGCGGATACCTTGAACAGCTTTCTGACGCTGCCGTAGTAGCCGAGAACTGCGGTTATAGCGCCGTAATCCGAGCTTCCGGGCTTGGCAACCAGCCTTGCGGCAACCTCGTTCTGTATCATAACGGTTATAGTGGATAGCTTAACGCCCGACTCCAACAGATACATAAGAATCGGCGTCGTGATATAGTAGGGAAGATTGGCGCAGACCGAAACCTCCATTCCCTCGCTGTACCTCTCGACAAGGGCAGCAAGGTCGACCTTCATAATATCCTCGTTAATGACCGTGACGTTGTCGAACTCTGCCATAGTCTTATCAAGGACGGGAATAAGCCCCTTGTCTATCTCGACGGCAACAACCTTCTTGAAGCGAAGCGCAAGCTCCTTAGTCAGACAGCCAATTCCGGGCCCTATCTCGAGTATCATTCTGTCGGCTGTATCCGCGCAGTTGTCTGCGATATCCTCGGGTATCATTCGGTTTATCAGGAAATTCTGACCGTAGTCCTTTCTGAAATTGATGCCCGCCTCGGACATCAGACCGCGTATAACCGATAAATTACATAAATCCATAATTGCTCCAAAAAATATTATAAAGCTATTGACAAAAAACGCTTTTAATGCTAGAATAAGTAGGCATGGATGCTGGAGTGGCGCAGTGGTAGCGCAATTGATTCGTAATCAATAGGCCGTGGGTTCAAATCCCATCTCCAGCTCCATTTCAGAGAGGTGTCTACCTCTCTTTTTTTAGAAATATATTAAACCGTCTTGCTGCAATAGTTAGCATCAACCGTTGTAAAGGATAATTGATTAACAATTTCAGAAAGGATTCCTATGGAGCTTTGCAATCTCTCGGTAATTCGTAGCCTGATGAGCGAGGCGGGAATTACCTTCAGAAAAGAATTTGGGCAAAACTTTCTCATTAACAGGCTTATCCCGGAGGATATTGCCGATAATTGCACCGACTGCGCTGACTCATTGATAATCGAAATTGGCCCCGGCATAGGTTGTCTTACCCAGGAGCTTGCCCTGAGATATAAGCGAGTTGTTGCAATCGAGATAGACCGCGGTCTTATCCCCATTCTCGACAGAACAATGGCTGAATATGACAATGTCACTGTTATAAACGATGATGTTATGAAGGTCGATCTCGGCGCATTGGTGGAAAAATATGCCGACGGAATGCCTGTCTCGGTATGCGCCAATCTTCCCTATTATATAACCACACCTATACTTATGTATCTTTTGGAATCGGGAGTTAAATTCTCCTCGATAACCGTTATGATACAGAATGAGGTAGCATCAAGGCTGGTGGCAAAGCCCGGAAGCGCCGACTATGGCGCAATTACCGCAGTGCTTAACTACTATGGCACGGTAAGAAAGCTGTTCAAGGTTTCCGCCGGCTGCTTTACTCCCGCGCCCAAGGTCGATAGCGCGGTGGTACGAATAGATTTATATGAAAAGCCCCTGTATGAGCCAAAGAATGAAAAGCTGTTCCGCAATCTTATCAGGTTTGCCTTTGAGATGCGAAGAAAGACCTTGGTTAATGCTATATCGGCAAAGCTCCCCTACTCCAAGGAACAGATAATATCTGCTCTTGAAGAAATGGGATTGCCTGATACAATCCGGGGCGAGAGGCTCTCCACTGAGGAGTTTGTTAAGCTCTCCGACATTCTTTCTTAAAAATAGCAGAAAGCTTAGCGCAATTGAGCTATATCTCTTATTATTCATAAAGAAAACGGATGCCGAGGCATCCGTTTTCTTTATGAGAGCTTTTTTATAAAGCGGCGTATCAGATCAAATATTATTACGGAAAAGGCAAGCCCCAGGACAATAAGCAGCTCGTTTAAGGCAAGCGGGGCGCTACGGAATATGCTACCGCCGAAATATATTATTAAAAGCTGAATTGCGCTGATAAATAGCATTATAAAGATAAACGCACGGTTCTTTCCTATATTTGACAGGATAAAGAAGCGCTCACACCGCGCGCTAAAGCAATTGAACAGCCCGGCAAAGATAAATAGCGCATAGAATGCCGACAAATGCCTCTCGCTTGATGAGAAAAGACCTGCAAAGAAATCTAAGCGAAGAAACATAACTAAAAGCGCAAGAGTGAACACGCCGTTTGAGATTATATGGGCTATGGTTTCCCGTGACAAAATCGGCTCCTCACGCCGCTTTGGCTTCTCCTTCATATAGTAATCCAATGGCGGCTCGCCAGCAAAGGCCATTCCACCAAGAGTATCCATTATTATATTTACCCACAGCATCTGTATTATAGTAATAGGCGTATCTATGCCGATAAATGGGCCGATTAATGTAATTCCGCAGGCGGCAAGATTCATTATCAGCTGGAAGCAGATGAATTTTCTTATGGATTTGAAGATAGTTCTGCCGTATAATACAGTCTTTGCAATGGCGGATATACTGTCATCAAGAATAACAATATCGCCCGCTCCCTTCGCAATATCAGAGCCGCTTCCCATGGCAAAGCCTACATCGGCAAGCTTTAGCGAGGGAGCATCATTTATGCCGTCCCCCGTCATTCCAACAACCAGATCAAGCTCCTGGGACAGACGAACCAATCGACTCTTATCTCTCGGCAAGGCTCTTGCTACAACTCTGAGCGAGGGAATAATTTGCTTTAATTCTTCGTCACTCATCGAGCGAAGCTCGCCTCCATCCAGGGCTATATGACCGGTGCCTTTGTTGAAGAAGCCGCATTCGGACGCAATGCTTACGGCAGTATCAAGGTTATCCCCCGTTACCATTACTATCTGTATTCTTGCGCTGAGTATATCGGCAACAGCTCGCTTAACCCCGGGGCGTAGCTTATCACGAAGGACGAGAAGACCGACGAAGATCATCTCCCCCTCTCCCTTATCTATGGCAACCGCAAGAACACGCTCGCCTTGCGAAAGAGCCTCTCTGTACTGCGCCTGTACCGAGGCGAGGTTACTGACATATGGCATTCCATCCTCGCCCAGAGCATACCGACACCTTGAAAGAATAAGCTCGGCAGCCCCCTTTATTAAGGTCACGCCATCCCCAAAGGTGACGGATGAATACTTAAGCTCGCTTGAAAAGGGGGTCTTTTCTTTTATTTTTGGCGGATTTTTCTGCGCCTCTGCAGAAAGGAAGAACTCCCTTATCGCCCTATCGGTTGAATTTCCGCCAACAACTCCGCTCGCCGTACGCTCTGTGTCGGTGTTGTATTCGCTGGATAGGTAAAGGAAATCAAATATCCCCTTTGCCGCAGTAAG
>JAFTST010000061.1 GCA_017467165.1 Clostridia bacterium
CGGCAGAGCCAGTGACTTGCGAAGGCGACAGGCGACGACTATGCGACTTGACTGACCTCGAACCCGAGAACCTCACGAGAGGTTCTTGGCGGGTTAAGATGCCCCTTATCGCTCCAAAAGAAGAAAAAGAGCACTTTTCGTGCTCTTCTTTTGGAGCGGATTACGGGGCTCGAACCCGCCACCTCCACCTTGGCAAGGTGGCGCTCTACCAAATGAGCTAAATCCGCAGGTATTAAATTTGAAGTAATGGCGACTCGGATGGGGCTCGAACCCACGACCTCTAGCGTGACAGGCTAGCGCTCTAACCAACTGAGCTACCAAGCCGTATACTTCACTTTGAAAAGCAGGGCTCGACTCGCCGTTCCGCCGCTATCTTTTCTCTGGTGGAAAGTACAGTGGCTAGACAGTTGCCAATGCAACTGTGTCGAGCCCTGCGCTATGCGTTAAGCCCGCACTCTGCCTCTGTATTTTCTCTGGTGGAAAGTACAGGGCTCGAACCTGTGACCCTCTGCTTGTAAGGCAGATGCTCTCCCAACTGAGCTAACCTTCCGTCAAATGCTCAACCATTATATCAAAAGGTTTTTTATTTGTCAATAGCTTTCTGAAAAAATTTTTATCCTTCCCTTTCTTCCCCTCGCAGCACGACCGGTACTTAATTTACTATTCAATATTATCTGTTAATTATATTTTCTTTTTATATTCAAAAATGTGTCTATGGTGTTAATTATTATTGAATAAGTCTGAAAAATGTTGACACAATTCCGCTTGTTTGATAAAATGAAATCAGAAAAACGGAGCATCACTGTGGCAAAATGCCAAGACGTTTTTTGAAACATCACTAAGGAGGATGATCAATGAAAGCATTCAAAAAAACACTTGTATTTCTCACCCTCATAGCTTTGGTGACTGTATGTCTGGGACTTACAGCCTGCGGCCCGAAGGCTAACGACTGCGAGCACGAGTTCGGCGAATGGGTTGTGACGGAAGCAACCTGCACCGAGGACGGCTCAAGGACCAGAACCTGTTCCAAGTGTGAGGAAACCGAAACTGAGCCTATCGCTCACACAGGACACGAGAGCGCGGGATTTTCCTGCGTGAAGTGCGACGAAATTTTAATTCCATTTGAGGCGCTCCTTCCCGCTCCCGGCGAGGTTACTACCGTCGGACTTGAGCTTAAGGACGTTGCACTCAGCGTCACCGACGACGAATATCCCGAGTTTGACAGCGTACAGACCGTCGAGCTCGCCAGCCTTATCGTCTATCTTGACGAAAACGGCAACCTGTGCGGCCACGGAAGCGGCACAATCAACACCTACTCTCCCTACTATGATTTAAACACCACACTTGCTGTTGACGCCTTTCTTGAGGGCGACGTTGTCTACATATCTACCGTAGGCAACAATAATAATAACACAACTCTTGTCAAAGAAACCTACGTCAGAATGTCCTTGACCGAATACGCTCTCGGCTCGCTTGAGGGCGTGGAGGACGCTCTTGTTATGGTTGAGACGCTGCTTCCCGCAGTAGAGACCTGGCTTGTCGAGTCCTTCCTTCCCGTATTTGAAAACGCGAAGCTTGACACTCCCGTCACCCCCGAGGAAGCCGGACAAAAGGCAATTTATAAGCTTCTTAACACCTTCTTCACCCCCACCGAAACCGCGGATGGCTCCACCATCACGCTTGACCTCTCCTACGTTCGCGAGCTCAACAAGGTTCTCGGCGAAAAAACCGTCGCTGAGGCTATTGACTTCCTCGTTGGCGAAGGCTTCTTCTCTCAGATAGAGCTGCTTATCCCGCAGGCTCTCGCATTTTCGGTTGGTGACTTTATCGACTTCCTCAGTGTGAATATCGGCGTGGATATTCCCGCTCTTCTCACATCTCTTGACGAGCTCGCAGTGCTTATCATCGGAAGCGAGGAGGCAACCTTTGAGACGCTCGTCGGCATTGAGGGCAACGTTGAGGACTATCTTGAAAATCCCGAATTCCTGGCTATGACCGTCAAGGATCTCGTTATGGCTATGACCGGCGTTACCAACGAAATCGAGCTTATCACAGCGATTAACGATGCTGTCGGTATGCTCAAAACAGTGTCCTTCTACACTCTCGTAGAGGCTCCCGTGGATATGAAGGAGTCTGTCGAACAGATGACGCTGGCAATAGAGGAAATGCTGACCCTCGAGATTCATCTTGACAAGGACTACAAGTACGTTGACTCGATTTTCGCGCTCGAGTTCGGCGCAGGTGCTGTGAGCCTCACCTCGAACAACGAGGGAATACTCCTCGAGGTTGACATCGACGGCACCGAGATAACCGCGAGCGTTATCTACAACTACGAGCTTGACAAGGACGAGGCTATCCTCGCCGAAATCAAGGGATATACCGAAAATCTCCCCAGCTTACACCCCGCGCTCGTAGGCTCTATCGGCGAGCATGTGATGGATATCGGCGGCGTGGATTATGCTATCTGTCAACCCTACCTGTATAACTATACGGACAACGCAGACGGCACCTTCACCGTTGAAATCAGAGCAGACGTCGTAGCTTTTGACGGACGCGCGCCTATGATTATCACCGTAACGCCGGCGTGCAACTCGCTTCTCGAAGTAAGCTGCGCCCTGCCCTCGAGCTATGCGACCCTCAGCTACCTTGTTCCCACGGACGTGTATACCGAGAACTCCGATGACATCGTCTACTATCTTCTCAACTCCGAGCTTGGCTTTTCTATGAACGAGGAATATGCCGACACGTACAGCATCGACTTCGCTTACAGTCCCGAGGATGATTGCGTCTACCCCGAGATTATGTGTATGCACTTCTTTGAAATAGACGAGGAAAACTCACCCGACCCCTCGACTGTTGAATGTGGCGCTATCTATTATATCGCCTATGTCTGCCCCGACTGCGAAGCAAGCTACCGTGAGTATGCTGTCAAGGAGCACGATTATGAAGTGACCGAGTACGTTCCCGGAACCTGTATCAGCGAGGGCTACACCGTGTATAAGTGCGCCTCCTGTGAGGATAGCTATACGGAGCCCAATGTAAAAGACTATTGCAACGACAGTACCAGTACACTGGAGCTTGTACAGGACGGAAACACCTACCGCGGCTCGCTCGTCTGCGGAAGCTGCGGCGCTACCGGCGACGTATTTACCTACAACCTTTATTCCGACCTTGAGCACAGCGTGAGAGAGACCAAAGAGGGAGCTACCTCCTTCGAGGTTCACTTCACTATCAAGGAAGCAGGCGAATACCGCTTCCACACGGATTTCCTCAGCGGACAGTATCAATACATGTATATGCACATGTACGCGGGCACAACGCAGACTGTAACCTCGGACGACGGCAACATTGACCTCACCCTGACGCTCGAGCCGGGCGAGTATCACCTCAGCCTCTACTTCGGAGCAATCGGCTACTATGATGGAGAGTACGAGTGCGACTTCTTCATCGAGAAGGTCGAAGGAAACTGAGCCCGCCGCAAGGTACCAATTATTGAGCTAAGCTCACCAAAAACCAAAAGGGCGCCCCTCACACGAGGGGCGTCCTTGACTGCAAGTCTAATAAAAAGTGAAGCCAAAAAATCAGTCGAAAAATCAGTCGAAAAAACAATCGAAAAAATAATTCTCCAAACGCCGAAAAATATTCCCCTACCCCCTTGACAATTCAATTTTGCTTTGCTATAATGTTATAGCACTTGGAACACGGCGTCATAGCCAAGTGGTAAGGCAAAGGTCTGCAACACCTCTATCCCCAGTTCAAATCTGGGTGACGCCTCCAAAGAAAACGGTATCCCTCTCGGGATGCCGTTTTTCTTTCCTTTGGAGGTGTCACTCGCGATTTGAACTCGGTTTCCGCAGTGCTGTGCACAAGGAAATCAGTTCACATACCCCCGCTCGAAGATCGGGGTGCTCGCACACCAGGCGCAGAGCGCGGGTATCTTCGCCTCTGGCGAATACCTGGGTGACGCGGTATCCCTCTCGGGATGCCGTTTTTCTTTCCTTTGGAGGTGCCACTCGCGATTTGAACTCGGTTTCCGCAGTGCTGTGCATAAGGAAATCAGTTCACATGCCCCCATCGAAGATCGGGGTGCTCGCACACCAGGCGCAGAGCGCGGGTATCTTCGCCTCTGGCGAATACCTGGGTGACGC
>JAFTST010000062.1 GCA_017467165.1 Clostridia bacterium
ATCTGAGGCACGAGTCGACCCCAATTTATAGAATTGGCGCTGGAGAGGAATATTCCCATCCGGTCAAGCTCATCCCTCAGCTCCCCGTCTGCGAAAAGAGCCTTGACTCCACTCTGCGCGTCGTCAAAGTTTCCTCTGATGCCGTCGACCGAGAGGTTGTCGCCCTCCTGGGTCTGCATCTGCCTTTTCTGCACCTCGCTGACACCGTCGACAGGGAAGAATACCTTAACCAAGGTGCCCGGGACGTCGCGATAGCCCTCAAGTGCCGCCTTTCCCGTATCTCCCGAGGTGGCGACGAGTATCAGGGCTTTTCTGTTTTCGCCGCATTTTCTCTGCGACCTGACGAAAAGCCTTGGCATCAGCTGAAGCGCCATATCCTTGAAGGCACAGGTGGGGCCGTGCCAGAGCTCGAGCATATATTCGCCCCCGCCAAGATTTGTTATGGGCGTCGGGGAGGGCTTGAATTTTTCGGGAGAATACGCCGCCTCGGCGTCCTCGAGAAGCTCCTCATACTCAAATCCGTCGAGGAACTTATACAGCACCGCCGCCGCTCTCTCGGGGTAGGAGAGGGCACAGAGAGCAGCGAGCTCGTCCTCTGTCAGGGTGGGAATTTCCTCGGGCATATACAGACCGCCGTCCCTGGCAAGTCCTGTCTTTATAGCGTGCGCGGCGCTGACTCTTTCCGCGCCACCGCGTGTGGATACGTAGTTCATTTTTCGGTCCTCCGTTATGACCATAGGGGGTTTTAATGTGGCTTGAAGGCAGTCGTGACGTTGAACGCGCCCTTGAGGTGCTTCACCTCTGCCACTCTTTTTCTGCCGTTTTTCTCACTTACATATATTTCTATAATATCAAGACGCTTTTTTCTCTCGCTCGGGTGATTCGCCGAGTAGTGCCTTGCCGCCGCGATAACGCTCCTCTGCTTGTCGGGACAGACAGCCGAGGCGGGTCGGGGCTCGTTGGGATTTTTCACATCGAGTAGCCTCGTCTTGACCTCGACGAAAATCACGTACTCTCTGTTGGTGGCGATAAGGTCAACCTCGTTTCCGTCCTCGGTCATATAGCCTCGCCGCCTGACGAGATAGCCGTGGAAAAGAAGATACCTGATAGCCACCCGCTCGCCGAATCTGCCGAGGTCGTGGCGTTCTGTTTTAGCCCTGACTATATTGTTCATTTGTCAAGGAATTTTAAGAAGGTTTTCCTGTGTATCGGAGAGGGGCCGTGCTCTCTCACAGCGTCCATATGCTCCTTCGTCGGATAGCCCTTGTGCTTCGCTATATTATACTCGGGGTACATACGGTCAAGCTCGATACAGCCCCTGTCCCTCGTTACCTTGGCGAGTATTGACGCGGCGGCTATCGAGTAGCTTATCGAGTCGCCCTTAACCACAGTCTCGGTGGGGATTTCGAAGCCGCGGGAGCAGTTGCCGTCTATCAGAGCGAAGTCCGCCTTGACGGGCAGAGCCTCCACAGCCCTGCGCATAGCGAGCATCGAGGCGTTGAGTATGTTGTACTCGTCGATTTCCTCGGGGCTCGCCTCGGCTATGGCGTAGGCTATCGCCTTTTCCTTAATTATATCAAAGAGGCGCTCGCGCTTCTTTTCGGTCAGCTTCTTCGAGTCGTTGAGCCCCTCTATCTCGAGTCCGAGCGGCAGAATTACCGCCGCAGCCACGACAGGACCGCACAAGGGGCCTCTGCCCGCCTCGTCACAGCCGCAGACCGCGCGGTAGCCCTCGGAATGCTTCTTTTCTTCATATTCAAAGCTTGGCATATATTAGCTCCTTTCGGGTGACTCGAGGGTTATTCTGCCAATCTTCGCCGAGCGGAACTCCTCAAGCAGCATTTCGGCAGTTCTCGTGTGGTTTATCTCGCCGCCGCTGATAAGAAAGCCGCGCTTTCTTCCGACCAGCCTGAAAAGGTCGTAGCAGTCAAGCCCCTCGACCTCCTCGGCTGAGAGCTTGTAGCGCTCGGTGAATTCGCGGGGAGCGCACTCCATCAGCCTGCCGCACAGGAGCATAGCTATCTCCTCGGTGTCGAGTATCTGGTCGCGGATAGCGCCCGTCATAGCGAGGTTCTGTCCGACCAGCTCGTCCTCGAACTTGGGCCAGAGAACTCCGGGCATATCGAGCAGGTCAAGACCTATCTCGGTGGGCACCCACTGCTTGTTGACCGTGACGCCGGGGCGGTTTTCAACCTTAGCTTTTTTTCCGCCCGCGAGCTTGTTGATAAGCGAGGACTTGCCGACGTTGGGTATGCCGACAATCATAGCCTTGAGCTTTCTGCCCTCCATACCCTTTTCCCGATAGCGCTCGAGCTTGTCCTTCAGAACTGTCCTGACCGCCCTGGACAGCTCCGAGAGCCCCTCGCCCGTCAGACAGTCCACGAGCACCGCGGTAGCGCCCGTCCTGTTGTAGTATTCCACCCAGCGCCTGTTCAGCTCGGGGCTCGCGAGGGTCGCCTTGGTGAGTATGATTATCCTCGGCTTGTCACCGAGAAGCCTTTCAATTTCCGGATTTTTCGAGCTGTACGGTATTCGCGCGTCCAGAAGCTCGAATACAATATCAACCTGTCCGAGGCACTCTCCGATCATTCGGCGGGTTTTCGCCATATGACCGGGGAACCACTGTATCGGATTTTTCGCCATATTTAGTCTACCTTTCCGAATTTGTCGAAGGGATAAAACCTTAATAACGCCCGCCCAAGCACCGCGTCCTCGTCAACCGTGCCTATATCACGCGAGTCGGTGGAGAGGTTTCTGTGGTCGCCCATAACGAACAGCTCTCCCTCGGGCACTGTCAGCTCGTAGTACTCGCCGGGCTCGACAACGAGTGTGTCGTTATTGAGAAGCGGAAGGGAGGGGTACACGTCGTAGTAGTAGGTCAGCCCGTCGGTGAAAACGTACGGCTCGATAAGCTCCTCGCCGTTGACGTACACCGCGGTTTTGGTTATTCTCACGGTATCGCCGCCAATGGCGATAACTCGCTTGATTATCGGCTTTTTCAGGACGGTTGAGAAGTCCTCTACCACAACGATATCTCCTCTTTCGGGCTCGTAGAACAGGTCGGAGATTATAAGCGCCTCTCCGTCGTGCAGAGTGCCAAGCATAGAGTCGCCCTCAACCACCGAGTGACGAAACAGGAAGGTGGTTATCAGAAGCACCGCCGCGAGTGTGAAAACGAAAAGCTCTATGAAGTCGAAAAGACCGTCTACTCTGCGGGACTTGTTTTCCTTTTCCGCGTGTCTTTCCTCGTGGTGATAGCTCACGGGAGCGTGGCGCTCGGTCTCCGGCTCGGGCATATATTCCACAGGCTCGGGCTCGTCCTCTAAGGGCTCGTTCTCCTCAATGGGCTCGTCCTCTAAGGGCTCGTTCTCCTCAATAGGCTCGTTCTCCTCTGTTGGCTCACCGTCGGTATCGACGGTCGCCTCAGCCTCGGGCTCAACCTCAACCTCAGGCTCGACCTCAGCTTCCGCCTCAACGGGCAGGGAAGGCTCTGCTTCTGTTTGGGGCTTTGGCTCCTCTATTGGCACAGCTACCGCCTCGTGCTCAGCGTCCGCTTCGGCAGTCACCTCAGCCTCGGGCATAGCTACCGCTTCGGGCTCGGCATCCGCTTCGGCAGTCACCTCAGCCTCGGGCACAGTCACCGCCTCGTGCTCGGCGTCCGCTTCGGCAGTCACCTCAGCCTCGGGCACAGCTACCGCCTCGTGCTCGGCGTCCGCTTCGGCAGTCACCTCGGCCGCGGGCATAGCTGCCGCCTCGGGCTCGGGCATCATTTCCGCCTTCTTTTCGGTGGTATTTTCCGACGGCTGCACGGATTTCTTCCGAGAGCCGCTTTTTCTTTTTCCGGTCTGCTTTTTGGCACAGACCCTCTTTTCGGTCGGTTCTGCCACAGCATCCTTAATTATATCATTTTCTCTATCGCTCACAGCCAAACTGCCTTTCGATATATTTTCTCACCATACATTCTATCATATTCCCGCTCAAATTACAAGAATAAAAGCATATAAATTTTTCTAATATTTTAAGGAAAGCTGACCATTTTCCACAAATTTAAAAAAATCTCTAAAACCTATTGCTTTTTCAAAACCCTTGTGCTATAATGTTACCGACTGTGCGTATGCCCTGCGGCATATTTTGACAGATTTTCAGAATTCAGAACAGTCCTCTGCATCGCTCTGCACGAATGTTCGTAGTATAAGGAGGGCCCAAAATGGACAAGATCCAGGCTTTTACAAATGAGCAGCTTAAGTCTGACGTTCCTTCCTTCGGTATCGGTGACGGTGTTAAGGTTTATATCCGTATCACCGAGGGCGAGAAGACCAGAACTCAGATGTTCGAGGGAACCGTTATCGCTAAGCATGGCGGCGGTATCTCCGAGACCTTCACCGTCAGACGCGTTTCCTACGGTGTAGGTGTTGAGAAGACCTTCCCCCTTCATTCCCCCAACGTTGAGAAGATTGTAGTATTCCGTGAGGCGAAGGTTCGCCGTGCGAAGCTCTACTACCTTCGTGACAGAGTGGGTAAGGCGGCTAAGGTTAAGGAAAAGGTTTAATCAAGCCGAGATAGGGTTGTGAATTTTCACAACCCTTTTCCTTTTCTCTCGGGCTTCGATATTTTGGAAATCCCCGTTTCCTCGCTTGCCTTGAGCCTCTTCTCTGTGTTTTTCGAGCGCTTTTCGGCTAGCTTGTATCAAAAGAAAAAGGCGTGGTTTTCCACGCCTTTTCAATATTCCGCAGTCTTTTTTCAAGCCATATTTTCGGAAAGCTGCTTTCCGCCGAGGATATGGAAGTGCAGGTGCTTGACCGACTGTCTGCCGTCCTCGCCGATATTGGTAACGACGCGGTAGCCTGCGGATAGCCCGAGCTCCTTCGCTATTTTCGGGATAACCGAAAAGATATGCGCGACAACGCACGCGTTTTCCTCATTCACCTCGTCCGCCGACTGAATATGCGCCTTGGGCACGATAAGGCAGTGCACGGGAGCCTGCGGATTTATATCGAGGAAGGCGAAGCATATCTCGTCCTCGTAGACCTTCTTCGAGGGGATATCACCGCTGATTATAGAACAAAAAATGCAATTCATAGAAAACCTCACAGCTTTTTATTAATATTGTAGCACTCTTTTCCCGGCTTTTCAAGTCCGAGCGCCAAAAGTCTTGACTTTTTTTCTTCGTTGCTGTATTATTTTAATTAGTATAGAAAGCCGAGGACAGTATGATATACGGAAAATACTCATTGCCCGATTATCCACAGAGAGAGGATATGTGGGACAGGATAGCTGCCGAGAGCCGCCCCATTGTAGTCTACGGTATGGGAAACGGAGCGGACAAGCTGTTTTCAAGACTTGAAAAATATGGGGTTACAACCTCTGATATATTTGCCTCGGACGGCTTCGTGCGCGGACACAGCTTCAGAGGAATGCCCGTGCGCTCATTCTCCGAGATTAAGGAAAAATACTCTGACTTCGTTATCCTCCTATCCTTCGCCACCTCGCGTCGCGAGGTGCTTGATATGCTCTCAGAGATCAACTCCGAGTATGAAATGTACGTTCCCGATATGCCCGTCGCGGGCGAGGAGTACTTTGACCGCGAGCTGTATAACGAGAGCTACACAGAGATAAAAAGAGCCTATGACAGACTCTCCGACGAGAAATCGAAAAACGCCTACGCGGCTATCATCAACTACAAGCTCACGGGAAAAATGGAATATCTTCTCGACTGCTACTCCACCACAGAGGAGCTGTATGGGGAGCTTGACTCAGAGAGGATAAGGACCTATCTTGACCTTGGCGCGTACAACGGAGATACGCTGAGGGAGGCAGAGAGGTACTTCCCGAATCTCGAGCGAGCCGTGGCGCTGGAGCCCGACCCGAAGACGTATAAGCGCCTTTTGAAATACTGCGATACGGTAGAGAATATCGAAATCACGCCTATCAACGCGGCGGCGTGGAGCTGTGTCGCAGAGGGCAGCTTTTCCTCCTCGGGAAACAGAAATTCCTCGGTTTCCTCAACCGCCTCGTATGAAAATAAGGTGGTCGAGCTTCCTTTGATAACGGTAGACTGCCTTGGATTATCGCCCGATTATATCAAATATGACGTCGAGGGGGCGGAGATGGAAGCGCTTATCGGCTCTGATGAAACTATAAGAGCTCATCACCCCGAGCTTCTCATATCTCTCTATCATCGCTCGAGGGATATATTCGAGCTTATCAATTATCTGTCTGACAGATACCCCGAATATACACTGAAAATCAGGCGCACCCTATGTGTTCCCGCCTGGGAGGTCGCGCTGATACTCACGACCTCGGAAAAAGACTGAAAGGTAATATATGAAAAGACCTGAAATTTTGTCCCCTGCGGGCAACCTTGAAAAAATGCGCGCCGCCATACTCTACGGCGCAGACGCCGTCTACCTCGCGGGCGAGGTGTTCGGTATGAGAGCGGCGGCGGATAACTTCACAAGCGAGGAGCTTGTCGAGGCTGTCGCATACGCTCACGAAAGAGGGGTGAGGGTATATCTCACCGTCAATACTATGCCGAGGGAGAACGAATATCCTCTGCTCGAAAAATACCTTGAGAGCCTCAGGGAAATACCTGTCGACGCCTTGATTATAGCCGACCTCGGCGTGCTTATGCTCGCCAGGAAAATACTCCCCGAGGTTGAAATACACATATCCACACAGGCGTGCTCGGTCAGCTCTGCGGACTGCCGCGCCTGGCACTCGCTCGGAGCGAAAAGAGTGGTTCTATCAAGAGAGCTCAGCCTTGAGGAAATCAAGGAGATAAGAAGGAATATCCCGGAGGAGCTCGAGATAGAGTGCTTCGTCCACGGCTCGATGTGCGTATCCTACAGCGGCAGATGCCTGCTGTCAAATCACCTTGTATCAAGAGATGCCAACCGCGGTATGTGCGCTCAGCCCTGCAGATGGAATTATACCGCCAGAGCCTATGAGATAACCGAGGAAAAGCGCCCCGAGTGCTCCATGCCGATAGAGGAGATAGGCGGGGAGACCTTTATAATGTCAAGCCGCGACACCTGTACTATCGAGCATATTCCCGAGCTTGTCGAGGCGGGGATTAACTCCTTCAAGATAGAGGGAAGAATGAAATCCGCCTACTACACCGCGGTTGTGACCAACACGTACAGAATGGCGCTCGACAGCTATTTTTCGGGTGAGTACGAGTACGACGAGCGCTGGTACAGAGAGCTTGAATCGGTCAACCACCGAGAGTATAACACCGGCTACTACTTCGCCGACAGCCACACCGACGCCAATATATCCTCCACCACGGGATATATCAGGGAAAAGGCATATCTCGCTGTCGTTCAGTCATATAATAGTGAAACGGGGCTCGCTCTTATGACACAGAGAAATAAGATGAAAAAGGGGGACTCCATCGAGCTTCTCACCCCGGGCAGGGTGGGCGAGCCACTTTCCGTCGGAGAGCTTTTCGATGCGGATATGAGCCCCATCGAAGCAACCCCGCACCCCTATATGCCATTCTATATGCGAATGCCCTTCGCCGTCCGCGAGGGTGATATTATAAGAGCGGTTTAATTTTTCGTTTGGGAGAATACGATACTATGCTTGAAAAAATTATTGAGCTGCTGAAGGCTATCCTTCTCGGTATCATAGAGGGAATAACCGAATGGCTGCCCGTCAGCTCGACAGGACATATGATACTGCTTGACGAGCTGTTGAGCCTCAGGGTCAGCGAGGAATTTATGGAGATGTTTCTCGTGGTTATTCAGCTCGGAGCGATACTCGCAGTACCCCTGCTTTTCTGGGGAAGACTCTGGCCCTTCTCAAAGAAGAAATCGCCCGAGGAAAAAAAGAGCATATATATGCTCTGGCTCAAGGTTATCGTCGGAGTTATCCCCGCGGGCGTTCTGGGAGTGCTGCTCGACGACCTGTTCGATTCGCTGTTCTATAACTTCGTCACCGTCGCTATAACCCTCGTGGTGTACGGCGTCGCCTTCATTCTTGTCGAAAGACGCAACAGGGGCAGGGAATACAGAATTGAGAGCGTATCTGACCTGAGCTTCAAGGACGCGCTCGTTATCGGAGGCTTTCAGTGCCTCTCGCTCATTCCGGGCACCTCGCGCTCGGGCTCTACCATACTCGGCGGTATGCTCACGGGAGTATCCCGTACCGCCGCCTCGGAGTTTTCCTTCTATATGGCTATTCCTATTATGCTCGCGGCATCCGGGCTCAAGATTCTGAAATTCGTCCTCGGTGGCTTCTGTGCCACGTCGTCCGAGCTGTTGCTGCTGCTTGTCGGCTGCCTCGTTTCCTTCGTCGTGTCGATTCTGGCTATCCGCTTTTTGATGGAGTTCGTACGCCGCCACGAGTTCACCGTATTCGGCGTGTACAGAATAGTTCTCGGCGTTATAGTGCTCGGATATTTTCTTATTTCCTTGATATAACATAGCTTTTCAACGAAAAAGGGCTACCGCACGGTAGCCCTTAAGTTATTTTTAGTTTTATTCCACGAATCTGATGCCTTCCTTGGTGTCAACCGAGGCAATTTTTGCCAGAGATTCAATTCGGTAGCCTCTCATACGGATATCGTCGCCGCCGCCCTGAAATACCTTCTCAACCGCGATGCCTACGCCAACCACGGTTGCCCCCGCCTTTTCTGCGAGAGTGATGAGCGCGCGCAGAGCGCTTCCGTTAGCCAGAAAGTCGTCTATTATAAGAACCCTGTCGTCCTTATTCAAGAACCTCTTGGATACGAGAACGTCATAGGACTGTCCGTGAGTGTAGGACACGACCTTGGTGGAATATACGCCCGACCTCAGTGTAGCGCTTCTTGATTTTTTCGCGTAGAGCACGGGCACGCCGAACTTCGTCGCGGTTATGCAGGCGATTCCTATGCCCGAGGACTCAATAGTCAGAATTTTGGTAACTCCTTCGTTGCCAAAGCATTTATACCACTCGTCGCCGCAGTGTGATATGAGCTCAACGTCGATAAGGTGGTTAAGAAAGCTGTCAACCTTGATAACGTCACCGGGAAGTATAACTCCGTCCTCGCGGATTCTTTCTTCAAGTAGCTTCATTTTAACGCTCCCTTCGCCCACGGGGCTATTTATTTTTTCTACAATTTAATTATATATCCTTTTTTCTTATAAATCAAGAATATACGCCAAATTTTTCATTATTTTTATTCAATCGCCGACCAATCGACAGGCGACTGTCCCGACGCCTCTAAAATTGAGTTCGTGCGACTGAACGGTCTTGAGCCGAAAAAGCCGTTATAGGCTGACAGCGGGCTTGGGTGAGCCGACTCTATGATGCTGTGCCTGTGTTTGTCGATGAGCGCCGCCTTCGCTCTGGCGTTGGCTCCCCAGAGTATGAATACCACGGGGGTGTCCTTTCCGTTCAGAAGCGAGATAATTCTGTCGGTCAGAATTTCCCAGCCGCGTCCCTTGTGGCTCTGCGGCGCGCCCTCTCTGACGGTGAGAGTGGTGTTGAGGAGCAGAACGCCCTGCCTTGCCCAGCCTACGAGCTCGGTGCCCGTCGGAGTGGGAATACCTATATCAGAGGAGAGCTCCTTATATATGTTTTTCAGCGAGGGGGGTGGGGGAGTGCCGTTTTTCACCGAAAAGCACAGACCGTGCGCCTGTCCGGGCTGATGATAGGGGTCCTGACCGAGTATCACCGCCTTCACAGAGGAGTAGGGGGTGTATCTCAGCGCGTTGAAAATATCGTGCATCGGGGGGTATATTCTTCTTTTCGAATATTCCGCCTTGAGAAATTCTCTTAGCGACAGATAGTACTCCTTATCGAACTCGCTCGAGAGTATCTCGTCCCAATCGTTTCCTATACGTACCATATTCCGCCTCCTTTTTCTTCATTTTAGCACACCGAAGCCCTCAATGCAACAAAAAAAGCGGCATTTGCCGCTTTTTTATATAAATATGGTTTCAATCCGCCTCTTACAGCACTCGGGAGAGTATTGCCAGCTGTCAATGTGCCTTATCTCTTCGGTATCGATGAAGTATTCTCCGCAACCGCTATAATATTCCTCCTCGGCGAGGTCGATTATCACCAGCTTAACCTTCATTTTCTCGGGGATTATAGATTTTATATATACCGCCGCGAGCTGTCCCGGGTAGACGTCGTCCCGCCATTCTGCGAGGCCAGCGAGATTGGGCGTCAGCTCCACGAATACTCCGTAGCTCTCAACGCTCCTTATAATTCCTCTCACGGTTTCTCCTTCGGAGAAAAGCGTCGCGTTTTCCTCCCAGCTACCGAGCAGCTCCTTCTGGGAAACCGACATTCGTCCCCGCTCGTCGAAGCCCTTGACAACCACCTTGATGCAGTCGCCAACCGACAGCCTCTCCGACGGATGCGAAATTCTTGATACAGAAATGCAGTCCACAGCGAGCAGAGAGGGAATACCGCAGCCAACGTCAAGAAAGGCGCCGAAGCTCTCAAGATGAGTGACCCTGGCGGGAATAATATCCCCGGGGATGAGCGCCGAGAGGTATTTTCTTCTGCATTCCTCCTGCGCCGCGCGACGCGAGAGCACGGCGAGCGTCTCTCCGCTACTGAGTGTAGTCAGCTCCTTGACCTTGAAGCAGACCCGCTTTCCGACCCTGGTCAGTATGGCTATATCTTTTATCCCCTCGCCGCCTGTCGGATACTGAGATTCCTCCCTCGGAATTATTCCGCGTATTCCGCCGCCCAGCTCTATATGTAGGTTATATCTGTGGTCGCACATCACGGCGACCCCCTCTAAAATAGCGCCGCACGCCATAGCGCGCATAAGTCCATCCCGTCCTGAAAAATCCCGCGCGATATCGACCGATGCGACCCCCTCGGGCATATATTGGTTCATTTTTTTCTCCCTCCCCGGCACAATCCGGCTTTTTATCTTATTACAGACTATGCGCGTGGGCAGGGAGAATATGACTTAAAATGAAGATAAGCCGAAGCTGACTACGATAGCGCTGTTGACTCCGCGCATAGTGTCCTCGTCCAAGTGTCCCATCTTTTCCTTCAATCTCGTTTTATCCAGCGTGCGAATCTGCTCGAGCAGGATAACGCTGTCCCTCGAAAGCCCCGCGTCCTCGCCGGGTATGTCGATGTGTGTCGGCAGCCTTGTCTTTCCCATTTTTGAGGTGATTGCCGCCGCTATAACCGTGGGGCTGTATTTGTTTCCGACGTCGTTTTGTACTATAAGCACAGGACGGAGTCCGCCCTGCTCACTGCCAACGACGGGGCTCAGGTCGGCATAGTATATATCACCGCGCCTTATGTTCATTGCCTTTTCCTTTCGTGCTTTTGACTTCTGAGGTTGCCCTCATTTTTATTTTGCCTGTATTTATAAATTTTAGTACGGCTGGGATAGGATTTTCTCCCACTGTATTATATGAAAAATCGACAAAAGGGTTGTGGAAAAGAAAATAGAGGCACGATGCCGTACCTCTATCCCATTTATCCGGATAGCTCCGGATAATACCCTCGCGGGTTATGCGTGGTGACTCGCCATCTCCTCGTCGTCCCTGAAAAGAAGGTTGACACACCAAAGACCTGCGATAGCGACCAAGGTGTATACTATTCTCGAGAGAATAGCGCCCGTACCTCCGAAAAGCCAGGCGACAGCGTCAAAGGAGAATAAACCGACCAGACCCCAGTTAATGCAACCGATAATTGCAAGAGCAAGGGCAATCTTGTTTATCAACATCACTTTTTTGTACCGTCCTTTTTTTGCCGTCAGGCAAGAGAGGCTCGCCTGATGGCAGGTTTTATTTTTACATATAACAAAATCTGCCAAGAATTATATCCCGACTATCCGATTTTAGATATGCATATATAGTTTGTCGCCTTTTTCTGTCTTTATACCGAATCATCAAAATCGGGTCTGTGCGAGCCGAAGCCATCCTTCAGCTTCTCGAGCGCGCGCTTTTCGATTCTTGACACGTAGGAGCGGGATATTCCGAGGTGCGCTGCCACCTCTCTTTGTGTGAGGGGCTTATAGCCGCACAGACCGTAGCGGAGTATGATAATCTCCCGCTCTCTGTCGTCGAGAACCTCGGTGACGAGCCTTCTCACCCTGTCGGTATGTATTGACATATCTATCTTCGCCGCGATGTCCTCGTCGACGCTGATAATATCAAGATAGGTCAGGGGATTTCCGTCCTTGTCAACGTCTATGGTATCGTTGATGGATACCTCGCACTGTAGCTTTTTGGTCGATCTGAAGTACATCAGAATTTCATTCTGCACGCACTTGGCGCCGTAGGTTGCGAACCTCGTTCCGTACTCGCTCCTGAAGCTGTCGACCGCCTTGATAAGCCCAAGGCTGCCAACCGAAATCAGCTCGTCGATATTCGGATAGGACGAATAGTATTTTTTGATTATATGCGACACAAGCCTCAGATTCCTCTCTATTAAAATATCCCTTGCCTTTTTGTCCCCCTCTCTCATTCTTCTGAACATTTCAGCCTCGTCCTCCTTGGATAACGGAGGAGGGAAGCTCTGGAGCTGCTCAATTCCTAAAATTAGAGTTATAAGCTTCAGAAAAATCCTCGATAAATCAAGCATACCACCTCGTATATTTTTTGTCGCTGATAAAATTATATGCACAGAAAAGAAAAAAATGAAGCGACAAAAGGCTGAGGGCCGAAAAAGCGAAGAAAAAAGAGGCTAGGCGCAGATTTTGCACATAACCTCTCTGTTTCTTAATCCACACTTACCCGTATTCTCTTCTCGGAAAGAGAATATCCCTCGCCCTCTGAGGCAATCTGAAATTGCGAGCCCATCTGCTCGAGCTTTCTGTTGATAGAGCAGATATGCGTCCTCGCGCCCGAGCTCTCGGGCTGTCTGCCCGTGCGGAATGCCAGCCTCAGTATATCCTCTATCGAAAGCATCTCGGGATAGACCGCCATCACCGCGCGGAGTATCATAGCCTCGGTTTTCGTCAGTCCGAGCGGCTCGCCGCCCAGCGTGGCGTCCGCCATTCTGCTGTCCGCGTCAAGCTCGCCAAGCCTGTATCTGCCGGGTGGGGTTACGGCTCTCAGCTCCGCGAGTCGCATCATATCGGTAACCAGCCTCGAGGAGTAGACCGAAGGCGGATATATTCCGTCAAAGACGTCGAAGACCTCGGGATTGAGGTCCTCTCTGATGGCGAATACAGGCGCGCCTCCAATCTGTCCTCTGAGCTCGCGTACGTACTCCTCGGGACTGATGAGGGCGTCTCTGCCGACTATAATAACACCCTTGTGCCTCTCGCCCGCTATGGCAAGAGCGTCCTTTGAGAGCACGGTGTCCGAAATAATGTTCATATATCCGAGAATGTCCTTAGCTGTGAGCATAGCATCCAGGGAACGACCGATAATCAGTATCATAATTTATCCTTTCTTCGCTATATTGTAGCTCTTGTGGGAAAATTTGTCAAGTTTTTGGCTCTATGACGGCATATTCGCCCCTTCGGTGTTGACTTTTTCCGAAAGCTCGTGTAGAATATATTTAAAATAGTGCCAAGAGGTATATCAATGAAAGCTGTCCTTATTAACGGCGGTACGGGCGGTATAGGCTCCGCTATGGTACGCGCCTTCAGCGATGCGGGCTACTGCGTGGCCTTCACCTACCTGAAAAACGAAGGGCTCGCCGCGACTCTCGTCAGCGAAACGGGAGCTCTCGCTATTCCTGCCGACAGCTCGTCGGAGGAGGCGGTTTCGCGGGCGGTGCGCCTGACCCTCACACAGTACGGCAGAATCGACTGCCTTATCAATAACGCGGCTATATCGTCCTACAGGCTCTTTTCCGATTTGACCCTCGAGGAGTGGAACCGCACGCTCGCTGTCAATCTCACGGGCGCCTTTCTGTACTCGCGGGAGGTCATACCCGATATGTTAAAGAGAAAATGCGGCAGGATTATCAATATCTCCTCCGTGTGGGGACTTACGGGCGCGTCTATGGAGGTGCATTATTCTGCGGCGAAGGCGGGTCTTATCGGTATGACGAAGGCTCTTTCAAAGGAGCTCGGCCCGTCGGGAATAACGGTTAACGCCATTGCACCCGGGGTTATCGACACGCCGATGAACTCTCAGCTTTCGGAAGAGGACCTGAGAGTCCTCGAGGACGAAACGCCCCTTATGAGAATGGGAACGCCAAGGGAGGTTGCTGACGCGGCGCTGTTTCTTGCCGGAGATAGCGCGTCCTTCATCACGGGCGAGGTGCTGAACGTGTCGGGCGGCTTCGTTATCTGACGACGCGGGGCGAAATAAAAATTTTAAAAGCTATTGATTTTCAGATTTATATGTGATACAATATTAAAAGTCAAATTGAAACGGATCCGTGTGTCAGACGGAGCCATACCAGCCGGGGTGGTAGCGGTACCTTGTACCTGAAATCCGCTATAGCAGGGGTTCATTCCTCTTATAAGGGCTGGGGCTGTGTAGACTGCGCCTTCGCTTACTGTGTTGACGGATGGGTCTTGCGCAACTCGAGGCTGTGAACCATGTCAGGTGGGGAACCAAGCAGCATTAAGCGGTTTATCGGGTGTGCCGCGAGGAAGCCTGTCCTGAGCAGTGGTGTCGGTTAACGTATGTAGTCCCATATTCGAGTTTGAGGTGTATGGCTCTTTCTGACACACGGATTATTTTACTGTGCGCGTGCGGCGAACACCTATACCGCGCGTGCTTTTATTTTTTTTGGAGGGAATATGTCGGAGTACAGAGCGTTATACCGAAAGTGGCGCCCCGTCGATTTTGACGACGTATCGGGGCAGGATGCCATTACCGATATACTGAAATACGAGGTTAAATCGCAGAGGCTCTCGCACGCCTATCTGTTCTGCGGCTCTCGCGGAACGGGAAAGACCAGCTGCGCGAAGATACTTGCCAAGGCGGTCAACTGCGAAAATCCCAAGGACGGCAATCCCTGCAACCTCTGTGAGGCTTGCCGAAGCATCGAGGCGGGAATCGCCACCGACGTTATCGAGATGGACGCCGCGTCGAATAACGGCGTTGACAACGTCAGGGATATGAAGGACGAGATTGCCTTCACCCCCGCGCTTCTCAAGTACCGCGTGTATATTATAGACGAGGTTCATATGATGTCGGGCTCGGCGTTCAACGCGCTTCTGAAAACTCTCGAGGAGCCCCCGACCTACGTTATCTTCATTCTCGCCACCACCGAGCTGCACAAGCTGCCGACAACCATCGTATCCCGCTGTCAGCGCTTTGACTTCCGCCGGATATCCGTCGAAAGTATTATGGCGAGGCTGATGAAAATAGCCGAGGCGGAGGGAATTAAGCTCACCGAGGACGGCGCGAGGGTTATCGCGAGAGTATCGAGAGGCGGTATGCGCGACGCTGTCAGCCTTCTTGAGCAGTGCGGAAGCACACGCGAGGTTGTGGACGCGAGGCTGGTCTTTGAAACCGCGGGCACGGGAAACAGAGATAACGCCTTCAGCATAGTGCGCGCCGTAATCAACCGCGACTATACGGAAATTTACTCGATAATCAACGAAACGGTTATGAAAAGCGGAGATATTTCGGTTTTCTGGCAGGAGATAATCGACTGCTACCGCGATATTATGGTGGTCAAGAACACCGAGAGGGCGAGAGAATTTCTCGACCTCACCGAAGCGGAGTATAACGAGCTCGTCCCGCTCGCCCGCGCCCTGACGCCCGCCGCGCTCATATATCATACCTCGGTGCTCGAGGGAGCTATGGCGGATATGCAGAGGGCGTTCAATTCGAAGCGCTCCATAGCAGAGATTGCCCTGACGAGAATGTGCGACCCCAAGGGCACGGTTACCCCAGAGGCGCTCGCTCTGAGGATAGACGAGCTCGAAAGGGAGCTGTCAAAGCTGAAAATGGGCGTTACCCCCACGGTTGACAACACCGACAAGGTGACTGTGCTCCCGACGGTCAAGGAGGCAGAAGCTCCCGTTATCGAGGAGCCGATCCCCGAGCCTCCCAGCGAAAAGAGCGCGCCCGAGAAAAAGAAAACCGAGGCTCGCCGCACGGTGAGATACGACCGCTGGGCAGAGGTGCAGGAGCGCATAGGAGAGCTCAAGACCTCTCTTTCGGTACAGTTTTTAAAGTCGGTCGCCTACGTCCGTCCCGACGGAGTGTATCTTATCAGAATGAACTCGTTTTTTGCCAGCCGCTTCGCCTCGAGTGACGCGGACCTCGCCCTTGTGCGCGGAGTTATTGCCGAGAGGGAGGGTGTTCCGGTGTCCGAGGTGCGCCTGGTTATCGAGCCGCTTGACTCCTCGAGGGAGAGCGACGGCTACGATGAGCTTATAGAAAATATTGAGGATTAATAAGGAGATATTGATATGAAGGTCAGAATTCCACAGAACAGCGGCGCAGGCAATATGCAGTCGATGCTGAAGCAGGCGCAGAAGATGCAGGAGGATATGCAGGCGAAGCAGGCTGAGCTCGAGCTTCGCGAGTATGAGGTATCCTGTGGCGGCGGCGTTATCGACGTCAGAATCAACGGAAAGAAGGAGGTTCTCTCGGTCAAGCTCGCCGAGGAGATAGTTGACCCCGACGATATAGAAACCCTCGAGGACCTGATAGTAGCCGCTGTCAATGAGGCTATCAAGAAGGTCGAGAGCGACGCTCAGGAGGAAATGGCTAAGATTACAGGCAGTATGGGACTTCCCGGAATGCCCGGTATGTTCTGATAGCTATGGCTGAGTATATTGCACCGATACAGCGTCTTATAGACGAATTCCGCCGTATCCCCGGCGTCGGAGCGAAAACCGCGGCAAGATACGCCTTCGCGGTATTAAATCTCTCTCCCGACGCGGCGGCAGGCTTCGCCGACGCTATAATAGGAGTCAAGCGCGACGTCCATATCTGTCCTGTCTGCTTCGGACTCTCCTCGAAGGCAGAGTCGTGCGAGATATGCTCCTCACCCGACCGCGACGCCTCGGTTATCTGCGTCGTTGAGGACGCCAAGGATATTATCACTATGGAGCGCATCAGAGGCTATAAGGGAGTATATCACGTCCTCGGCGGAGTGCTCTCTCCGCTTGATAACGTTACCCCCCGCGACCTGAAGCTCGCCGAGCTTGATAAGCGCGTCCGCGAGGGCTCTGTCAGGGAGGTTATCATCGCTACCAACCCGACTCCCAAGGGCGATACCACCGCGGCTTATATAGTCCGTATGCTCGAGGACAGCGGCGTCAGGCTCTCAAGGCTCGCCTACGGTATTCCCGTCGGAGCCAATATCGAGTACGCCGACGACGTCACCCTCTCAAGAGCTATGGAGGGACGCAGATTTTTTGAAAACAAGAGCGGAATCTGAGAGGATTCCCAAAACGGCAGAAAATGCCCTTATCCGATATATTGGCGACCCGCGTGGGTCGCCATTTTTTTATTTTCCGATTGACCGGTGCGGCTCTTAGGTTAAACCGTGGTGTACTTGTATTTCAGCCTCAGATTGTCGGCAATCATAGCGATAAACTCGGAATTGGTCGGCTTTCCGCGGTTGTTCTGAATAGTGTAGCCGAAAAAGGAGTTGAGCGTATCAATATCACCCCTGTCCCAAGCCACCTCGATAGCGTGTCTTATCGCTCTCTCAACGCGCGAGGTCGTCGTTCCGAAGCGCTTGGCAACTGTGGGGTAGAGCACCTTAGTCACCGAATTGATGATGTCCGCGTCCTCGATAGTCATAAGTATAGCGCAGCGCAGATACTGATAGCCCTTGATATGCGCGGGAACGCCTATCTGATGTATGATTTTCGTAACCTGAGCCTCAAGGTCGGGTATGTCGGTTAGCCTCTCGCGCACCTTTCCTCTTGAGCGCGTGCGAGAGTAGTAGCAGGCGTCTATATGCGAGAAAAGAGAGGAGATGTCGAAGGGCTTCAGCATACATACGTCCGCTCCCGCATCAGACGCCTCCATCAGTATGCTGTGCTTGTTGACGGGTGAGAGAAGAATGAAGGAGGGCTTGTGCTTCAGTCCCATATTCTGCGCGTTTCTGATAATTCCTATGCCGTCAAGCCCCGACAGCCACAGGTCGGTGACGACAACGTCGTAGCTTCCCTCGGCTATCATAAGTATGGCGCGCTCTCCGTTTTCAGCCTCGTCGGGCCTGAGATAACCCTTCTTGACCAGAGCGTCCGCAATTCGACGTCTTTCCTCCGCATTTTCGTTACAGAGGAGTATTTTTGCTTTGTTTTCCATTTTGTTGCTCCTTTTTCTGTGTTAAAATTGGTAAAAATTGGTAATTTCCAAATGCAACAACATTTTACCACACAACACCGGGGAAAATCAAGTGTTAATCTGGCGAAAACTTTGCCAAAGATAACCACAATAAAATGGTAAAAGTTACCAAAAACGAGTAGAGCTCTACACCATCGGTCAAACCCCGACATAAAACGATTTCCGAGGGGCTGCGGCCATCTGAAAAAAACCGGAGTGCTGCGAAAAAACGTCCATCGATAAGCCTCACCGAAAGAGGTCGGCAGGCGTAGAATGAGCATAGCGCGCTCTATATACGGACGGGGACGTACAGGAAGCGAGCTTGTTGAAAAATGGGCGCCGAATATATAATATTTTTTCAATTTTTTGTTGCAATGGTAGAATATATATGTTATAATGTAGTTGTGGAAAAAGGGATTTTTTCCAAATTACACCGTTATTAATTAATTTTAAGGAGATATTCTGATGAACACTAACGTTACCAACAACAAGCACGTCAACGAGTGGATTGCTGAGATGGCTGCTATGGTTAAGCCCTCCGAGATTATACTTATCGACGGCACAGAGGCTCAGGCAGAGGCGCTCAGAGCTGAGGCATGCAGCACCGGCGAGATGATTAAGCTCAACCAGGTCGTCCTCCCCGGCTGTTATCTTCACAGAACCGCCATCAACGACGTTGCAAGAGTAGAGAACAGAACCTTTATCTGCACCTCCAAGAAGGAGGATGCGGGCAACATCAATAACTGGATGGACCCACAGGAGTGCTACTCCAAGCTTTCCAAGCTCTACGAGGGCTCTTACAGCGGAAAGCCTATGTACGTTATTCCTTATTCTATGTCCGTCGTCGGCTCCGACTTCGCTAAGTACGGTATCGAGCTTACCGACTCTATCTACGTCGTTCTCAATATGCTTATCATGACAAGAGTAGGTCTCAACGTTCTTGAGGCTCTCGGTGACAGCGCTGATTTCATCAAGGGTCTGCACGCCAGAGCAGAGCTCTCCGAGGAAAAGAGATATATCTGCCATTTCCCCGAGGACAACACCATCTGGTCTGTCAACTCCGGCTACGGCGGAAACGTTCTTCTCGGTAAGAAGTGCTTCGCGCTCCGTATCGCATCCTTCCTCGGACGCAAAGAGGGCTGGATGGCAGAGCATATGCTCATTCTCGGTGTTGAGTATCCCGACGGTGAGACCAAGTACGTATGCGCAGCTTTCCCCTCCGCTTGCGGAAAGACCAACCTC
>JAFTST010000063.1 GCA_017467165.1 Clostridia bacterium
AAGCTGACCGTTGTCAAGATAGTAGGTATCCTGCATATCTCTGGCGGGGTGATGCTTCGGAATATTCAGCGCCTCGAAGCACTGATAGTCGTCAACTATCTCGGAGAAGTTCTCGATAGTGAAGCCCATAGCGATAAATACCTCCTCAACCTCGCGGGTGGCAAGGGTGATGGGGTGGTAGGAGCCGAGCTCGCGCTCGGTGATAAGCGTGGGGTTGTACTTCTTCGCCTGTCTGACGCGAGCCTCAATCTCCGCTCTCTTGAATTCCTCGTCCGCCTTGAGAATAGCCGCCTCAATCTCGGTTTTCAGCCCGTTGATAAGCTGTCCTGCGGTCTTCTTGTCCTCGACGTCACGAAGTCCCTTCATCAGCTCGGCGATATGTCCCTTCTTTCCAAGGTACTCTATGCGAAGCGCCTCGAGATCCTGTCCTGATACGCACGCGGCGAGCGCCTCGTGAAAGCTCGCGCGGAGCTGTTCAATTCTTTCCTTCATATCTATAATCCTTTCGGTTAATAAATTCACTTTTCATCAAGCGAGCTGATATATTCCATCACCCCGCCGGGAACGAGCTCGGAGAAATCCTCGCCCGACTCGATTCTGTGGCGGACCTCGGTAGATGAAACCGAGCCGTACCTCTCATCAGACAAAATGAGCCTCGTTTCATATCCGCCGTGCTTCATATTGTACTCCGCCTGCTCTCTTTCCCAGAGGAGGTCGGCGTCGTTTCTGTATCCCTTGACTATCGTCGATATACCGTGCTCGCGCATATAATCGACCACCCGTCCGACCGAGAAGGAAACCAACACGTTGTCAAGCCCCTCGGTAGCGATAAGTAGCATATTCACACGGTCGGATAGCGAAAACATGCATTTTTTATTTTCATTGACGAAGACCACGACGTACACCTCGTCCTCAACCTCGGCGACCCTTCTTATCATATCAAGGTGGCCTACTGTGACGGGGTCGTAGCTTCCGGGCATTATAACACTCACTTCTGCCTCCGTTGTCAAAAATACAGCACTACAACAGAAAATTATACACCAATCGTATAATTTTGTCAATAAATATATATAAAATATATTTTAGTCGTCCCTGCCGCGGTATATGAGAATATTGAGAGCTGTCTTTTTTCCGTAGGCGGTGGATTTGATAACCTCGAAGTCGGAAATCCACTCGGTATCTATCCTCTCCTCGCAGCTCTCAAGAACGAGAATGGCGCCCGGTATGATAACCTCCGCGTCTGCAAGCCTGCGCGCCGCGTCGGTACAGCACTCCATAGCGTAGGGCGGGTCGATGAAAACGAGGTCGTATATATCCCTTCCCGACGCCTTTCTTATAAAGTTGCGCCAATCGCTGACGGCATATCTGCATTTTTCAAAAAAGCCGCACAGCCTCGCGTTTTTCTTGACAATCTCCATAACCTCTCTGTCAGACTCGACGAAGGTAACCCGCTCGGCTCCCCTCGACATAGCCTCGAGCCCGAGCTGTCCTGTGCCTGCGAAAAGGTCGAGCACCCTGCGGCTCTCTATGTCAAACTGTATGGAGGAGAACATTGCCCCCTTGATTCTGTCCGAGGTCGGACGGGTGCTCTCTCCCTCGGGGGAGTATAGCTTTTTCCCCTTAGCCGTGCCTGTTATTATTCTGACCATGCTATCCCTTTCTTTTTTTCTCGTAGTATGCTACGATATTTTCAGCATCAAGACGGCTGATGCCCTTGATTGTGACAAGCTCCTCGACCGTCGCTGTCTTTATCCTTGACAGAGGCATCGCGGCAAGCAGTCTTTTCGCCTTCGCAGGACCGATGCCGTCAATTTTCGTCAGGCTTGAGCCGGTCAGGGAGCGGGACTTTCCGCCCGAGGAGTGCTTTCTTGCAAATCTGTGCGCCTCCTCCTGCATATTGTAAATTAATGTGTACACCTGCATCTCTCTGGCAATCGATATCTCCCTATCCGTGTCAACTATGGCGCGTGTCTTGTGGTAGTCATCCTTCACCATACCGAAGACGGGTATATCTATATTCAGCTCTCTAAAAGCCGCCTTGACAACCGACACCTGACCCACACCGCCGTCCAGCAGAATGAGGTCGGGGCGCTCGCCGAGCGACTGCGTGCCGTCGCCGATATGAAGCGCGCGTCTTGTCAGCGCCTCCTTCATAGAGCCGTAGTCGTCAGCGCCCGAGGTGGTTTTGATTGAAAAGGCGCGATAGTGCGAGGGACGCATTTTTCCGCCCAGCATAACCACCATCGAGGCGAATATGCTTTCGTTTCCATAGTTGGATATATCGTACGCCTCGATTCGGTTAAGCTCTCCGTCGATTCCGAGCAGCTCGCCGAGCCTATGCAGGCTCTTGTTATCCCTCTGTACCTCGAGGGTCGCCTGCCTTGCCGCTTCCTTGGCATTCTCCTCCGCCATATCGCACAGGCGCCTGCCCTCGCCCCTCTCGGGTATCTTAATCGCGACACGCCTCCCCGCATCAAGTGACAAATACTCGCCAAGCAGCTCCCTGTCCTCCTCGTCGAGCGAGAAGTCGAGCATTATCTCGCGCGGGATATTTCCCGCCGTGTCGTAGTAGTCCACTATCAGGGTGAGCGCGTCCTCCTCGCCCGTCAGCTCACCTCCGGAGAGGATAAATTCGTTCTTATTGACAAGCGCGCCCTCTCTTATCGAGAGCATAGCCAAAACGCCGACAGCCTCCGAGGTATATAGAGCGAATACGTCGCGCGACACCTTCGGGTCGGCAACCACCTTCTGACTCTCGGAAAGATTTGACAGCGCTCTTATCTGGTCTCTGAGCACCGCCGCGCGCTCAAACTCGAGCGCCTCTGCCGAAAGAGTCATATCTCTCTCGAGCTCTCTTTTCACCTCGGCAATATTTCCGTCGAGCACCGAGGCAGCGCCGCGCACCCTCTGTCTGTATTCCTCCCCCGACACGGTGAGGTCGCAGGGGGCGGAGCATCTGCCGATATCCTTATAGATACAGGGGCGCTCCCTTCCTATGTCGCGCGGGAAGCTGCGCTTACAGGTGGCAAGTCCGAATATGCGCTTGACCGTATCGAGCGCGGAATACGCGTCCGAGGCGCTCCTGTAAGGGCCAAAGTACTTAGACTTGTCCGACCTTCTGTCACGGGTTACCGTGAGGGTGGGATATTCCTCCCTCGTGAGCTTGATATACGGATAGGACTTGGCGTCCTTCAATTTGATATTATACTTCGGCGAGTGCTTCTTGATAAGCGTGTTTTCGAGCGCCAGCGCCTCAATCTCGGTGTCACATACTATGTAGTCGAAGTCGCGCACCTGCGAGACCATTTTCTCTGTCTTGGCAGTGTGCGTCGTGCTGATAAAGTAGCTGGTGACCCTGTTTTTCAGCTTTTTCGACTTTCCGACGTAGATAATAACCCCGTCGGCATTCTTCATTATATATACTCCGGGCGCCATAGGCAGCGAGCCCGCCTTGTCCCTGAGTCTTTCAATAACCGTCATACAGGAGTCCCCTTTCTTTATTTTTCAGCTATCAGTTAGCGGCAAATTTCCGCCACAGGCCGGGAAGCTATATTGCTTTTGGAAAAAGAAAAAACGGCAGCGTTATACTGCCGTTTTTCAATGTATAACCGAGTGAAGAGACAGCAGTATATCAGCCAAGCTCTGCAAATCCGCCGTCGACAAGAGCTACAAGCCCTTCGATAGCATCTGCCTCATCATTGCCGTCGGCAATAAGATTGATAACCGTGCCCTGAACGATACCGAGCGAAAGCACACCGAGAAGGCTCTTTGCATTCACACGGCAGTCCTCCTTCTCAACCCAGATAGAGCACTTGTAGGAGTTAGCCTTCTGGATAAAAAAGGTCGCAGGTCTGGCGTGGAGACCGACACTGTTCTTTATAGTAACGCTACGGGAAATCATCGAGTTAGTTCTCCTTGATGGTTTTATTCAATACAAGTATATCAAATAAAATTTTAAAAATCAATAGAAATATGAAAATATTTTGGAGATTTTTCGCCAAATTCGTGCTGAAAATTGAACAGAATGTACAAAAACAGGGTTAGGCGCCTCCGCTGCGGAATCAGCGCTACCCCTCCTGGTACTTGGCGCTTCTCGCCCGAGAGGTCTATCCTTTTTTCAAAATGGCCCTCCCTGCCGTCGGGTAGCGGTCAGGAGAGAGAAATGTCAAGACTCGAGGAATCAAAGCTTCTGCCGTCGCTGAAATAACCCGCCCAATCGTCATAAGAGCTCTTTGATATGCGAAGTGTCGCGCTACCGATACCGAATATGCACCAGAAAAGGTAATTTATCGTGGTTTCCGCCCACAGATAGTTCATCGCGCCAAAGACGAGCATAACCGCCATAGTCACCGCTGTGAAGCGTGTCAGGGCGCCAACCTCCGAGCCCTGTATGTAGTGTCTGTACACGGAGCGGTGGCGCATACGGACGATGAAAATTACAGCGAATACCAGAAGGGCGAACACTCCCGCCTCGCAAGCCAGCTCGAGAAGCAGGTTGCCGCTGTTGGTTACTCCCCAAAGCTCTCCGTAGCCCGCGTACTCCTCGGCGAAACTGTCGCTGCCGATACCGATGCCGACAAAAAGGTTATCCATCAGCATTCTGAAGGAGCTTCTGAAGACCTCCGCCTTCTCGGTAAGTCCGAGAGAGGATAAGACGGGCAGCTTATCAAGCGTCCTCGCCAAGTCGTCAGTTATGAAAAGAACCGAGTATGGAAGCAGGGATACCGCTCCGACAAGCCACGGCCCGACTCGCTTGAGCCGCGCCACAGCGTAGGCGAGCACGCCAAACAGAGCCGCGACAAGCGCCCAAACGCTCGCAGCAGCGAGAAGCCCCGCGAAAATCAGAAGAAATATCGCGCCGAAAAGAATCCTCGTTCCCACGTGCCTTCTCGCCGTGACGAAGTACACCGACATTGTCAGAGAAACCAAAAGGAACGCGGCAAGGTCGCCCGAGGTGGCGAAGCAAGCAGATACACCGCTAAAGCCGACAAAGCCCTCGCGTGATATGACCAAAACCGCCTCAGATACGGCGAAAACCGACACGGGTACCGCCGAAATGATAACCGAGTTGATAACGCAGTCGGCGAGGCGGCGGTTGGTTACAAGCGAGGAGCAGAGTATATAGCCCATCGCCAGAACAACGAGATTAACCGACGCCTCGAAGGACTCGACACCCTTGACGAAGATGCCGCTGATAAGGATAAATACAAGAAACAGCCCGAGAAGTATGTCGTACTGCTCGAAGTAGTACACCCTCTTTCCAAGCGCCACCTTAATAGCGAAGGATATGAAGGTCAGAAGCACGAGAAAGCCAAGAATCAACTCAGAATGTCCGAAAAGATTAAGGTACGGCATCACCAAAAACGTCGAGAAGAAGGAAAACTCCGGAGAGGTGAAGGCGAGTATCAGATAGGTGATAAGTCCCACCGTCGCCGCGACGTACCACATCGGAACGAGAATGCCAAAGCCCGCCAGAAGAAAGCCGAGTATCAGGGCGACGAAGGGCTTGACGGTAACAATCCTCGGTCTGTCTACCCTCGCCTCCATTCTGTGCATTCTCTTGATACAGAAAAACTCGAAGAATATGAAATCAGTCACAGGAAACTCCTGCAGAGCTATCGCCATCGGCTTGTCAAAGCAGACGAGCGTTATACCGAACGCGGCGAGAATACCGCCCAGAATCAGAACGTACAGGGGTACGCTATCACCCCCAACGTAGTTGTTGGTATAGTGGAGAAGCAGCGACAGAACGCCAAACCCCATTAAGAACATTCCGTAGCTTCTCGTCGAGCTGTATGAGAACGTGTTGGTAAGCGCGTGCATAGCATCAAGAAGGGCTCTTACTCTTCTGCCGCGCGTTTTCGTGACGTCACCGGTTATCTGTCTTTCGGCAAATTTCTTTCCGTACTCCGCGTCCTTTTCATAGCCTAGAAATAAGTCGCGCGCCTTGTTGCCAGCCATAGCCTCTCCTTTCTTTAATGTTAACTTATGCTTACATTTTTGCTTGGAACAGCGGGATAAGTGTGCGTTATTCCGCCTCGCTGTCACCCTGAGTATCGGTGTCACACGCCGTCCTTGACTCAAAGGACGCAGACGCGTCATCACGCTGAGTGCTATCCTTATGCGCCCTTTTCGACCTCTTTTTCTTCGGAAGAAGCGCCTGTTCGTACTCGGGGTGGAGTAGGAGCAGGTCAGGGCGACGCTCACGCGTGAGCTCAACGGCACGCTCAAGGCGGTATCTCTCTATTTTCTTATGGTCGCCCGAAAGAAGCACCTCCGGCACCTCTCTGCCAAGAAAAACCCTCGGCTTGGTGTACTGCGGATATTCGAGAATACCCGACGCCACCGACTCGTCGGTGTAGCATATACTGTCTGGGAGCACCCCGGGGATGAGTCTTGACACAGCGTCCACCACTATACAATCGGGTATCTCTCCGCCCGTCAGAACGTAGTCACCGATGGATATCTCCTCGTCAACTATCTCGTCAAGCACCCTCTGGTCGACGCCCTCGTAGTGACCGCACAGGATAATCAGATTGTCATATTCCGAGAGCCTCAGCGCCGTCGTGTGATTGAACAGCGCGCCCTTGGGCGACATATACACTACCCTGACGCTCTCGCCCTCGGGAATTCTGTCACGGACGTGGCGGTAGCAGTCGTATATCGGCTGACAGGTCATAACCATACCCATTCCGCCGCCGTACGGGGTGTCATCGGTCTTTCTGTGCTTATCGGTGGAGTAGTCGCGTATGTTGTGACACTCAACGCTGATAGCACCCGCCGCCTGCGCCCTGCCTATAATGCTCTCAGAGAGCACTCCCGAAACCATATCGGGAAAAAGTGTCAATATATCAAATTTCATATCAGTCAAAAAAGCCGGGAATAGGTGTAACCAGCAGTCCTCTCTCGCTATCGATGCCCGCGACAAGCTCGTCGGCGGAGGGATAGAGCACCTCTCCCTTATCGGAGCTATGGTGTACAGAAGTCCGCGAGGCACCTCGGTGACCTCGGTGATTTTTCCAAGGACGACGCCTGTTTTGGCGTCTGTGACGGGTAGTCCTATCATATCCGCGAGCAGCATCTGCCCGGGCCTTAGCGGAATATCGTCGCGGTGAAGATACATAACGACACCCTTCATAGAAATCGCCTCATCTCTGTCATATACTCCCTCGATGCTCATAAGAACCTGCGGTCCTGTCACAGAGGCGCTAAGAACCCTGCGCTCAACGAACTCGCCCCCCTCGGCGAGAAATATTCTTTTCTGTGACGCGAGAACTCTCGGTGTATCGCACCAGGACTCGACCTTTAACACTCCGCGTACTCCGTGCGCACCAAGCACCTTTCCGCACTCTAAATATATTTTCTTCATACTCATATTCTAACACATTAAATATTTAAAGTCAACACTTTTTCTTATGTAAATTATAGTTTACAAGCGGATAGAAAAACGAGCCAACCCCAAGAAAGCTCCCGAGCTCTTAAATTTGACACGGGGCGAGGGATTCGGCTCGTTTTTCTTAATATTTTTCTCTTTCTCCGGTTTTTTCGCCAATGCGCCTATGAGTCGGCGTGCCTTCTTTTCTCTCTGAAATAATCGGACAAGATTCCGCGGCACTCGTCGGCAAGAACTCCGCCAAGGACCTCGGGCTTGTGATTGAGTGGTATTTCGACAAGGTCGATAAGCGAGCCGAAGGCGCCAAAGCGCAGGTCGGGACATCCGTAGACCACCCTTGGAATTCTCGAGTTGATTATAGCTCCGCCGCACATACAGCAGGGCTCCATCGTGACGTAGAGGGTGCCGCCAATAAGCCGCCAGCCTCCCAGCACGCGACACGCCTCCTCTATGGCGAGCACCTCGGCGTGATGCGTCGCGCATCCTGAGCTTTCTCTTGTGTTGTAAGCCTCGGCTATAATCTCGCCCTCTTTCACAACCAGAGCGCCGACCGGAACCTCGTCTATTTCCCTCGCCATCATCGCGAGCTCGATTGCCCGACGCATATATTTCTCGTCATCAGGCGTGTTGATATGTACGTTTTCCATTTTTTCCTCACAGAAAAAGATTTGTCAGGGCAACGCCAAGACAGAGTATAATCAGGGCAAGCGGTGAGCCGTCCGACTCGGGCGAACCCTTTTCCAGCGCGAGCGAAAGCCCCTCGCGGTACTTTTTTCTCATAGCTATAAGTACAACCGCCGATATAGCCGTCAGGGTGCCAAGCGATAGAAAAAACCGGAGCGAGAAGCCCTGAAGCTCTCCGTACTTTATATAGAGCACGGACGAGAGGTTGTTGAGAAAATGAAGTATGACAGACGGAAGCACGCTGTCGAGCAATATATCGACCGTGACGAATATCACCCCCGCGACAAAGGCGTAGGGCATCTTGTACAGGTCGCAGTGGATTAGCGCGAAAAAGAGCGCGGAGTATATAACGCACCATCTTGGAGAATAGGGGTAGAGCAGCTTTATCGGGATATATCTGAAGGTCAGCTCCTCGAGAACGGCAGGCACGAGCGCGTGGATAAGGAGCATTTTAAGTATCGGCTCGTCAGCAACCTCAGCGCCCGAAAGCCCGAGCTTGTTCAGAACGAGCGAGGTGAGAAAGGAAAACAGGAGAACTATACTCACCGTCGGCGCTATCAGGGGGAGAAGCCTCAGCGCCCCGCGCCCCGATAAGCCAAAGCCCGAGAAGCTCTCCTCGCTGACACCCGCGACAGCCTCTCTCTTTTGGCGAAGCCTTGCCGCCGCGGCACCACCGAGAAAGACGGGCAGAGCGAAGGCAAGTATATATATAATTTCACCGACAACTCCGCCTATGCTGCCCGATAGTGACAGCAGTAGCACGAAGCCAAGGTTCAGCGCGACAAGCAGCCTTACAGCAAGCCTCATTTCGACCTCCAAATTCCAAAATAGCGGGATTATTTCCGTTATAATCTTTGATTTATACCAATTTGGGCAGAGCCTTCTGTCGAAAGCACGCCCTCAAAAAATCAGTACACCAGAGAAAACCTGAGCTTTCCTCTGATTATATCAGCCTCCTCAAGCCTCACCCTGACCGTGTCGCCGAGCCTGTATATCACAGAGCCCGAGCGCAGAGCTATATTCTTTTCATCGAAGATAAATACTCCCGGCATCTCGGACAGGGGAACGAGTCCCTCGCAGGTGTTTTCAAGCGTGCAGAACATACCGAAGGAGGTTATAGAGGAAACGGTAGCGTCGAAGCTCTCGCCAAGCTGCCTCGACATATACACCACCTTGTATAAGTCCTCTATTCGCCTCTCGGCAGAAAGAGCCCTGAGCTCCGCGTCGCTCGCCGCTCTCGCCGCTCTTTTCGCGTATGACGCGTATGCCGCGGCAGGCTTCCCTTCAAGAAGCACCCTATGAATTATTCTGTGAGTCGCGAGGTCCGAGAGCCTTCTGATAGGCGAGGTGAAGTGACAGTAGTATTCGAGCCCAAGGCCGAAATGCGACTGTCTTATCTCGGAGTATCTCGCCTTTGACATCGAGCGAAGCAGCGAGTAGGAAACGGGATAGGATAACCCCTTTTCCTCAGCGTCCGCAAGCAGCCCGGACAGCTCCTTCGGGTCGGGCTTTTCGCGGTTAACCCCCGTGGTATCAAGTCCGAGGTTGTGAGCGAAGAGAAGAAAATCCGATAGCTTTTCCTCGGGGGGCGGCTCGTGAATTCTATAAACGCAGGGTATACCGCGCTCCGAGAGCAGTCTTGCCACGCCCTCGTTGGCAGTCAGCATGAATTGCTCAATCATTTTCTCCGCGTCGCCCCGCTCACGTCTGACTATCCCAACAGGCGTGCCGTCGGCATCAAGCATAACTCGCGCCTCGGGCATCTCCATCTCCATATATCCGCGCCTCTCCGCCTTCTTCCGAAGAAGCAGATACAGCTCGCGCATTTTTCTCAGCGTCGGGAGAACCGACTTGTATTTTTCCTTGATATCCTTTCCTGCCGTGCCGTCAAAAAGCGAGTTGACCTCCGAATATACTCCCCTGACCTTCGAGGAAATTATACTGGGAACAAGCTCGGTTCTGACAATCTCTGCCCGAGAGTCGAGTGTTATTATAGCGGAGAGCGTGAGCTTGTCCTCACCCGCGTTCAGCGAGCAGGCGCCGTTCGACAGCTCTCTTGGGAGCATTGGCACCACCTTGTCTGCGAAATAAACGCTCGTTCCCCTCGCCATAACCGCTCTGTCGAGGGCGGTCTTTTCTCTCACGTAGCTTGACACGTCGGCGATATGCACGCCAAGACGCCAGCCGTCACCCACTCTGCGCAGAGATATAGCGTCGTCCAGGTCCTTAGCATCCTCGCCGTCAATAGTCAGAACGCTTCCGCCTATTCTCACCCTTCCTTCGGGAGAGATTTCCAAAGCCGCGGCTTCCCTCGCCTCGGAGAGCTCCTTTTCGGTGAAGTCCTGTGTGATGCCGTTTTCGAAAAGCACCGCCTCGTAGTTAGCCTCGAGCGAGAAGGTATCGCCAAGAATCGCCACAACCTCGCACTCGATATAGTGAGAGGCGCATCTGTGCAGCTTGACGACAGCCTTATCGCCGTCCTCAGCGCCCATAGCGTCGGTTATGTGCGGTCTTATCGACAGCTTCGTGTCGTCGGGAAGGAGAAAGTATCTGTCGGGCTGACGCCTTTTCCCCTTGATTCTCGAGCGCTCGACGAAAACCGTACCAACAAGCTCGGTTATCCCATATTCTATAATTTTCGCGACACGCCCCTCGGTCTTTTCCTCTCCGAAGCGTGACGTGTAGCTATGATATACTATCTCCACGAGGTCGCCGTGGATAGCTCCGCCCGTCTTGTCCTCGGGGATAAAAATATCCCTCGCCTCACCCTCGACCGAAACGAAGCCGAATCCGCTCTTAGAGCCGGAAAACACGCCTCTGGCACGCAGGTCGTCGCCCCGAGCCCTTGACGCTCCGCGTCCCGAGTAGCCCCTGTCCTCGCTGATGCCGATTTTCGCGCCGCTATAATCGACGCCGCCGACCTCGAGCATCGAGCGAACCTCTCTGAGCGCCCGCTCCTTCTGTCGTCTGCTGCCCGCCGCCCTCTTGGAAAAGCGGCTCAAATCCTTCTTAGTTCTTTTCATATTCTTATTATCTCTCGATTATAACTCGATTATAAAAAGAAAAACGGAAGTTTCCTTCCGTTTTTTCTCACTTCTTGAACAAATCGCCAAACTCGCTGAGGTTCTTCCAATAGTCAACCGCAGAGCCGGAGGTGTAGTCGGGCTGAATAACGTATGCCGCGATAACAGCAACGGCGAATACGATAGCGGCGATAACTGTCCACTTGAACCAAAGCTTGTCTGCGCCACCGGACTTTTCTCTGCCGAGGAAGGTCTCGTTGCCACCTGCGATAGTGCCCGAAAGTCCCTCATCCGCGGACTTCTGGAAGATAACCGCGATAACGATGAACAGAGCGGAAAGCAGCAAAACTGCTAAGAGTACGTAAGTCATTTTCTGTTTTCCTTTCAAATAATCGGTTATTGATAACGCCCGAAAACAGGCGCACTTACAATCATAGGGTTATTTTAGCACAAGATGAGTCAAAATGCAAGTGTTTTTTTAAATTTCTTATTATTTTTTAACAAGCGCCCGCACAATCCGCCGAGAGCACCGGGCACACGGGGCAGGATTGGCTTTTCCCGCGCTTTTTCGGCGTCCTCTGCCCGACAAAAAGGCTTTTGGACTTGACAAAAATATTTTTTATAGTATAATTATCTTGTATAAATATAAATTCTCCGAGAGGATTTTTCTATGAAAATAATCATTGTAGGCTGCGGTCAGGTGGGCACAACGCTCGCCGCTCAGCTTAACGCCGAGGGCAACGATATAACCGTTATAGACACCTCGGGCGAGAAAATCAAGGCGATAACCAACAAGATTGACGTTATGGGCGTCGTTGGAAACGGAGCCTCGCACCTGACACAGCAGGAGGCGGGCGTCAAGGGAGCAGACCTGCTTATTGCCGTCACCGACTCTGATGAATTGAATCTGCTCTGCTGCGTCATAGCCAAAAAGGCGGGCAACTGCCATACCATTGCCCGTGTGCGCGACCACGCCTACAACAACGAGGCGAGCTACCTCAAGGATGAGCTCGGTCTGGCTATGGTTATCAACCCCGAGCTTGCCACGGCGGAGGAGATTGCCCGCGTGCTTCGCTTCCCTTCCGCTCTGTCTATCGAAACCTTCTCCAAGGGACGCGTCGAGCTTATCAAATTCAAGCTCCCCGAGGACAGCCCCATTATAGGCAAGTCTGTCAAGGAGGTTATCGGACTGTACAAGTATGACGTCCTCTTCTGCACCGCGGAGCGCGGCGACGACGTGTATATCACCAAGGGCGACTTCGTCTTTGAGGCGAAGGACGTTATCTCTATGATAGCTCCTCCAAGACGCGCGGCGGCATTTTTCAAAAAGATTAACTTCTCGACAAGCTCCGTTAAGGATGCCATTATCGTAGGCGGCGGTGAAATTACTCACTACCTGTGCTCGATATGCGAGGGCGATGGCATCTCGCTTAAGGTGATTGACGACAACCCCGAGGTCTGCAACCGCTTCGCAGAGGATTTTCCGAAGGCTACGGTCATCTTAGGTGACACGGGTGAGCAGGAAACTCTTCTCGAGGAGGGAATACACGACACGGACGCCTTCGTCGCCCTGACCGGCTCTGACGAGGAAAACATCATTCTCTCGCTTTTCGCCCGAACTCAGTTCGACGGGAAGGTGGTCACCAAGATTAACCGACTTGACTTTGACGAGGTTTTACAGCATCTGGAGCTTGACACGGTGGTATATCCGAAGAACATCACCTCCAATATAATCCTGCGTTACGTCCGCTCTATGAAAACCAAGGCGGGAAGTAACATGGAAACGCTCTACACCATTATTCCCGGCAGAGTCGAGGCGTGCGAGTTCAGAATCAGCGAGGGCTCGCCGGTTATAGGCAAGCCGCTCTCACAGCTCAGGCTGAAAAGCGACGTGCTTATCGCCGCTATTATGCGCGGCAGGTCGGTAATTACTCCCAGAGGAAACGACACCATACAGGCAGGCGACTCGGTAATTCTCGTTTCGGGCGCTATGGGACTCACGGGAATCACCGACGCTATCGAAAAATAACCGAAAAACAGAAAAAGGAAGGTCAATTCTTTCTTTATGAACTATAAAATGATACGCTATACACTCGGACTTATCCTTCGGTTCGAAGCGATATTTCTCTGTGTTCCTATTGTGACGGGCTTGATATACCGCGAGTGGCAGGGGCTCTCAGCCTTCGTTGCCGTGGCGGGGCTCTGCCTGTCGCTCGGCTTCTTCATATCATACAAGAAGCCCGAGAATATGAAGCTCTACGCGCGCGACGGCTTCGTTATCGTGTCACTGAGCTGGATTCTTCTCTCGCTTATGGGCGCTCTGCCCTTCGTGCTGTGCGGCGCGATACCCAACTATATAGACGCACTCTTCGAAACCGTTTCGGGCTTCACCACCACGGGCTCGTCCATTATCCCCTCCGACGTGCTTGAGGCGCTCGACCACTGCGTTCTTATCTGGCGAAGCTTCACGCACTGGGTCGGCGGTATGGGAGTTCTGGTTTTCGTTATGGCTATTCTTCCGCTCTCGGGAGCACAGAATATGCACATTATGCGCGCTGAATCCCCCGGACCCGAGGTATCGAAGCTGGTGCCCCGTGTCAGAAGAACTGCTATAATTCTCTATATTATATACTTCGTTATGACGCTTATTCTGTTCTTCCTTCTGCTCTTTGACGGCAGTATTGACTCCGGAGCGAAGCATACTATGGGCGTCTTTGACGCGGCTTGTACAGCATTCGGTACGGCGGGCACGGGCGGCTTCGGCATCAAGGGAGACTCGATAGCGAGCTACAGCCCCTACGTGCAGATAATCTGTACTGTATTCATGCTTCTGTTCTCTATCAACTTCAACTCCTACTATCTCATTCTCCGCAGCAAGCTCCGCGACGCCTTCAACTCCGAGGTCAGAGTCTTTCTTGTTATCGTAGCGGTGGCTATAACCGCCATATCGGTGAATATATACCTTACAGAGATAGAGGGCGCAGCAACCGTCGGAGAAGCTCTCAGGCACGCGGCGTTTTCGGTAGCCTCGCTTATCTCCACGTCGGGATTCGCTACGCTGGACTTCAATCTGTGGCCTGATTTTTCCAAGCTAATTTTGGTTATGATAATGTTCATCGGCGCCTGCGCGGGAAGCACGGGCGGCGGCATCAAGGTGTCCAGAATTATAATTCTTGTCAAGGGTATGATAAGAGAGCTCGGTGACCTTATTAACCCAAGGCGTGTCAAGAAAATCACCATTGATAAAAAGCCCGTTGGCTCCGAGGTAGTCCGCTCTGTGAACGCGTATCTTGTCACCTTCGTGCTTATTTTCGCAGGCTCGGTTCTTCTTCTTTCCTTCGACCCGTACGTCTACACCTCTCCTATGCCGGGTGGCGAGGTCGATGGAGGAAAGCTCCTGACAAACTTCACAGCGGTTACCGCCTGCATCAATAATATAGGCCCGGGTCTTGACATGGTCGGCCCTGCGGCTAACTTCGCCTTTTTCTCCCCCTTCTCGAAGATAGTACTTATCTTTGATATGCTCGCGGGAAGACTTGAGCTTTTTCCTATGCTCCTGCTCTTCGCTCCAACAACCTGGAAAAGAAAGCAGTAGCGAAGTACATACACACCGCGTGGGAGAATACCAAAAATACAGAGGTACGGACCAAAATCCGTACCTCTTTTTAATTCACAGATAAGCTCAGATAGGCTATTCCTCTTTCTTGAGAAAAAGCACTAATAGGACAGTCTTATTTCACCTCATAGCCTTGCTCTACGATGGCAGATATGACAGCCTCGTCGGTAAATTCACAGCCGACTACCGTGACAGTACCCTCGGTATGACTAGCCACAGCGCTCTCAACGCCCGGAAGAGCCTCAACGGTCTTCTTGACTCTCGCCTCGCAGTGCGGGCACATCATTCCTTCAACTCTATATACCTTTTCCATTTTCTTATTCTCCTCTGGTTTCGAATCGATTTTAGCGTTGTCCTCCTCGGTCTTATCGGAGGCGGCACCCTCGCTTGTCACGGGGGTGTTTTTCTTTTTGGGGCGCCACAGATTTAATCTCAGCGCGTTCATAACCACGAAAAAGCTCGACAGGCTCATTGCCAGAGCGGCAAGCATCGGGCTCATTGACAGGCCGAAGAGCCCTGCGGCGAGCGGTATTCCTATACAGTTATAGAGAAAAGCCCAGAACAGATTCTCCCTGATATTCCGCAGCGTATGCCTGCCGATATCAAGAGCAGAAGTCACTCCCGAGAGTCCGTGACCGAGAATGACAACGTCCGCAGCATCAAGAGCTATATCCGTACCTCTGCCGACAGCTATTCCGACGGTGGCTCTGGTCAGGGCGGGGGCGTCGTTGATACCGTCGCCAACCATAGCGACACATCCCTCTTCCATATATTCTCTGACAAGGCGCTCCTTATCTGCCGGAAGAAGTCCCGAGTGGACCTCGGAAATTCCCGCGCTCTCCGCTATCGCTGCCGCAGTCAGCTCGTTATCTCCCGTCAGCATAACCGTCCTTATTCCCATATGCCTCAGTATCTCAACAGACTCCTTGGCATCGGGAAGCAGAGTGTCCGCGATACCCAGCATTCCGAGATACTCTCCATCCCGTATGAATACTATCGGGGTTTTTCCCGCCGAGGCGAGCTTCTCATAGTCTGCATCCGCCGAAATGTCAAGTTTGGTTAGCGTTTTGGCATACTCGTAGCTCACGCCGTAGCAGAGCTTGCCATCGATTTTTCCCGACACGCCCCTGCCTGTTATAACCGAAAAGTCCTCGCACTCAAGCCGCCCGACACCGAGGGACTCAGAATATTTCAAGACTGCCACAGCAAGCGGATGCTCGCTTGACCACTCGAGCGAATACGCTACCGAAAGAAGCTCCGGCGAGCGCTCGATACGGTCGGTGACGGAGGGCACGCCCTCTGTGACGGTTCCCGTCTTATCGAGGAGGACGGTGCGGACTTGGGCGCAGTTTTCAACCGAGGTCGCGTTCTTATACAGCACGCCTCGCTTAGCTCCCACTCCCGTTCCAACCATTATAGCGACGGGGGTTGCGAGTCCTAAGGAGCACGGGCAGCTTATAACCAGCACAGACACGCCTCGCGCTATGGCGTAGCCCACGTCGGCGCCCGAGATAAGCCAACCGATAGCGGTCACCAGAGCTATGAGCATAACCACAGGCACGAAGACTCCCGAAACCTTATCTGCCAGCCTTGCAATCGGCGCTTTGGTTGCAGTAGCGTCCTCCACCATTTTGATTATCCCTGACAGCACGGTTTCCTCGCCGACCTCGGTCGCCCGACATTCGAGCACACCGGAGGTGTTGAGCGTGCCGCCGTACACCCTGTCGGATATACTCTTATCCACGGGTAAGCTCTCGCCCGTCAGCATAGATTCATCAACCGCAGAAGCACCCGAAAGCACAACGCCGTCGGTGGAAATTCTCTCGCCCGGACGGACTAAAAAGCGGTCGCCGACTCTCAGCTCTCTTATATCAACAACGGACAGCGAGCCGTCCTCGCCTATAACCGTAGCCCTCTTCGCTCCCAGGTTAATCAGCCCCCTGAGTGCGTCCGTGGTTCTGCCCTTAGCCTTGGATTCAAGAAGCTTACCGAGCGTTATCAGGGCGAGAATCATTGCCGCCGCCTCAAAATAGAGATTATGCAGAAGCCCCTCGGAGTTTCCCGTCGCGACAGCGCCTACAAGCGCCGCTACGCTGTAGCCGAAGGAGGAAAGCGAGCCTATCGCCACCAGGGTGTCCATATTCGGAGAGAGGTGGATTATACCCCGCGCTCCATTTATAAAGAATGCTCGGTTTATTATCATCACCGCCAGGGCAAGCAGCATCTGAATTACCGACTGCCATACCGCGCTGTCATGAAGCGCCGCGGGAAGCGGAAGTCCAATCATATGCCCCATCGAAAAATACATCAGAACACCAACCAGAGAAAGCGAAGCGATAAGCCGTCTGAGCAGTCGCTTTTCCTCTCTGTCGGTCTTATTCTCAGGCTCCTCCCTCACCTTGTCCTCGGCGATTCCGTAGCCCGCCGCCTCTGTGGCGGCTATAATTTTTTCATCGGTAGCCGAGCCCTCTATCACCATATCTCCCGTCAGAAGATTGACAGAGCAGGACTCGACGCCCTCAAGCGAGCCGACAGCGCGCTCAACTCTCGACGAGCAGGCGGCGCAGCTCATTCCCGTAACCTTATATTTTCTTTTCATCTATAACAACTCCAAATAGCGCGGGAATAACGAATTCCCCGTTGGCTTGTGTTTTCACAGGGTCAATTATCTCGGCGTACCTATCCTTGACGGTAACCTCGGGCATAAGCTCAAGGCAGGCCTCCTCGTACAGATAATCTGCCGCGTCTGAGTAGAAATCGCTGAAGAACACCGACAGGCTATCCTGCTTGTACGCGTTTTTTTCAGCCTCGGCGCACCTTGCGAAGCAGATGCCGTACTCTGTATCAAATTCCGCGTACTCGCCGACCTCCATATCAAGAAGCTCGAGGGTGAGCTCGAGGTCAACCGCCTCTGAAAAGCCGTAGGTGTAGCTCGAATATACCGAAAGGTAGTAGCCCGTCGTGGCATAGTCGTCGTACGGGTATTTTTCAAGAAAGCTCATGAAGCTCTCGGGACTCATCTGGTTGTCGCTGTCGTTCTCGTAGGCATCGATAGCCCTCCTTACTTCCTCAACGTCAGCCAATCTCTCCTCCAGCTCCTCCGCGGTAAGCTCCCTGCGCTTCAGGCTTCCGTCGGGGTTTCTCAGATAGTTGCCCTCCCCGTCGGTTTCGTACTCATACTCTGTTCTGATGAACAACAGCTGAACGTAGGAGAAGGTGGACATATATTTCTCACACTCCTCGGGAAAGGCACCCGATTCGAGCACCGAGCCTCTGTTTCCGTATATCAGGGTTTTAGCCTGCTTAGCCTTATACAAAAGCTCGCTCGCACGAAGAAAATCCGAGTAGTCGAAGCCCATAGCCTCTGCCGCCTCGTTGAATTTTTTCCTGTCGCCCCCCGCCTTATCAGAGAGAACCGCCTCTGCCGCATCCCTGATATTTTTCTTTTCCTCGCGGCTGAGCGTGGAATAACGGTCAAACAGATACGCCCCTACCGCCACAGAGCGAATATAATTTTCGGTCTCCGAGCGAAGAAGCTCGCCAAACGTGACTCCCTCCTCGTACTCCTCCTCCCAGAACTCCTCGTGGTCGTAGGCGTAGATTTGGTTGTCGATGAGCTTTTTGATATATATATCCTTATAGGTCGCAGCAAGATAGGACGCGACCCCCTTATCCATTCTCACACCGCCATAGCTGACAACGGCGCGAGCATTCCTCACGGCGAGGATTATCCCCATCACCGCGCCGAAAAGCAGGGCGAGGGCGACTGTGATAACCACAGTCAGAAAGAGGGGGTTAGGCTTTTTTTTCGGGGTGGTTTTCCGACTGTCGTGCGACACGTTATTCTGTTTTTCTCTTGGGGGCTTTCCCCCTTTTCTTTTCTTATCCTTCATTTTTTCCTCACGTGCTTCGGAGTTATTCCTCCATAAGCTCTACGTACCTTGAGAGTATTTTGGCGCACAGCTCACAGGGCTCCTCGGATCTGTGCAGCTTATATACGATGAGCGGAGAGCCGACTCCAAGGAAGGAGAGCCTCGGAAATTGGGCGAAAAGCTCCGACCATATATCCAGCCTAGGCTTTTCCTGCAGGAAGGATATTCTTCCATCCCTGACCTCAACCTTCTTGATGCCCGCCCTCTCGGCGAGAGCCTTGGTGAGCGCCACGTCAACCAGCCTTCTGACAGAGAGCGGCATATCTCCGAAGCGGTCGCAGAACTCGTCTATGATATCCTCTCTGTCCTTCGCGCTTTCCACGAGCGCTATCTTCTTGTACATTTCCATTCTCGCCGCCGCGGATGGTATATATCCCTCGGGGATATAGGCGGAAAGATTTATCGAAACGGTAGCGGTGGGGGCGTCGGGCTTCGACTCGCCCTTTTCCTCGAGCACCGCCTCATTCAAAAGCTTAACATACAGATCGTAGCCCACGCTCTCAATATATCCGTGCTGCTCGGGTCCAAGAAGATTTCCCGCTCCGCGGATCTCCATATCACGAAGGGCGATTTTGAAGCCTGCGCCAAACTCCGCGAACTCTCTTATAGCCTCCAGCCTCTTTTCCGCCACCTCGGAAAGAGCCTTTCCGGGACGGTAGGTCAGATACGCGTACGCCTGCCTCTCGCTCCTTCCCACTCTGCCGCGTATCTGATGCAGCTGTGACAGGCCGAAGCGGTCGGCGTTTTCTATAATCAGGGTATTCGCTGACGGAAGGTCAACTCCCGTTTCAATTATCGTCGTGCAGACGAGCACGTCAATCTCGCCTCTGACAAGGCACTGCCAGATATCCTCCAGCTCATCCTTCTCCATTCTGCCGTGGGCGTAGGTGACTCTCGCCTCGGGCAAGCGCTCCTGTATCCTGCCTGCGACAAGGTCTATATCCTCTATCCTGTTGTAGAGGTAGAGCACCTGTCCGCGTCTGTCAAGCTCGCGGCTGATGGCGTCGAGAATAATTCCGTCGTCGTGCTCCATAACGTAGGTCTGCACGGGACGTCTGTCGCCCGGAGCCTCGTCAAGCACCGATATATCGCTGATGCCCGACATAGCCATATTGAGAGTTCTCGGTATCGGAGTCGCCGACAGCATCAGCGTGTCAACGTCGGTTGCCATCTCGCGCAGTCTTTCCTTCTGCGCCACGCCGAAGCGCTGCTCCTCGTCGATAATCAGAAGTCCAAGGTCGCGGAACTCCACGCTCTTCGAAATTATCGAGTGCGTGCCTATAAGTATATCCACTCTGCCGCGCTTGGTTCTGTCTATAATTTCCTTTCTCTGCTTCGGGGTTCTGAAGCGGGAGAGCATCTCCACCGACACGGCGTAGCCCCTCATTCTCGACAGGGCTGTCTGATAGTGCTGGAGCGCCAGAATCGTGGTGGGAACGAGAATTGCAACCTGCTTGCCGCCGAGAATAGCCTTGAACGCCGCTCGGAGAGCAACCTCAGTTTTTCCGAAGCCAACGTCGCCGCACAGGAGCCTGTTCATCGGCACGGGGCGAATCATATCCGCCTTTATTTCCTCGATAGCCGTGAGCTGACTTTCGGTTTCCTCATACTCGAAGTCCTCCTCAAATCTGTCCTCAAGCTCGGACTGCTTCGGGAAGGCGAAGCCGGGGCGGCGCTGTCTTTCGGCATATATAGCTATCAGCTTTTTGGCGAGCTCCCTCGTTGCCTCCTTGGCTCGGGATTTCGCGCGGGTCCATTCGGTGCCGCCCATTTTAGAGAGCTTGACCCTGCCGTCCTTATCTCTGTCGCCGATATATTTTCCAAGCACCTCAAGTCTTTCGCAGGGTACGAACAGCTTATCAGTGCCTGCGTATCTTATAGTTATATAGTCACGGGTGACCCCATCGATAGTCACCGCCTCAATTCCCTCGAACTGACCTATACCGTAGCTCGAGTGCACGACGTAGTCGCCGACGGACAGGTCGGCGTGGCTCATCAGCCTCTGCGTGCCGCCCACCTTCCTCTGAATCCGCTGCTTTCTCCTGTGAGAAACGATGCTTCTTCCGTCTGCGCGAGCCATTGAAAGAACGGCTATTCTGGGAGAAATGAGGTCAAAGCCCTCCTCGTCACCAACGGTGATATACACACCGCCCGCGACAGCCTCGGTGTCCTCTGCCCCCTCATCGAGAAGAGAAAGCGCCGTAACTCCCAGCTCGGAGAGAGTTGAGGAAAGGCTCTCTGCCTCCGACCTGTTAGCCACCAGAAGATAGGTTCGGTAGCCGTTTTTCGAAAGGCCCGAGAGGTCCTCGGTGAGCATACGGATATTCTCTCCGTAGGAAACGGTCGGACGGGTGCGAAGACCAAATAGCCCCCACAGCTTAATGTTGCCAACTCCGCCCGAAAATTGATTAATGTGTAAGGTTATGTTGTCATTTTGATACTTTTCGAGGGTATCAATACCAAACGAAAAGCTCGAAAGCCTTGAGGAAATCGCTCCGACAGACACGAGTCCTGCGACCTCGTCCTCCAGTCTTTTCAGCTTCCCACGAGCCTCATCAAGGCAGGCGGCTGTGCCAAGCATCAGCACCACCGTGCGAGAGCCTATATAGCTAAGGAGCGAGGCACCCTCATAGATAAGCGGCAGGTACTTGTCGCGGAAATCCATTCCCACACCCGACTGTATAGCCGCCCTCTCTCTTGTAAGCCTCTCGCGCATCTCATCCGACAGCCCGCCCGAGCGCAGAAGTCTTTCCACCTCAGAGCTCATTCTCGCCCTGGCCTCGTCAGAAACTATAACCTCCCTTGCGGGAAGAAGGGTTATTTCGTCTATATTCTCGAGGGTTCTCTGCGTCATAACGTCAAACACAGCCAGCCTGTCTACCTCGTCGCCGAAAAACTCGCATCTCGCGGGCATATCCATATCCGCGCCGAAGAAGTCAACGATTCCGCCCCTCTTGGCGAACTGTCCGCGCTCCTCGACCGCGTCAACCGCGGCAAATCCAAGAGCCGACAGCCTCTCTGAGAGCTCCTCGGGGGATATTTCCAAGCCCTGCCTTATCGACAGCGAGAGCGATGAGAGCAGCTCCTGCGGCATAGTGAGAGAAAGAGCCGCGGAGGGTGTGGTTACTACCACCTGCGCCTCGCCTGACAGAATTCTGAACAAGACCGATAGCCTCTCACGCTCAACGTCATGAGAGGCTGAAATATTATGAAGCACAGGCGAGCGGTGCTTGTAGTGATACGCCCGGAGTCCCGAGGCGCACAGTCTCGCCGTTATCTCGGCGCAGGCATCCTCTGAGTGACAGAGGACGAGAACGCTCCTGTCCGTCAGCTGTGTGGCGTCAATAGCCGCCTCGACAAGATATGCCACCGTCGCGCCGCCCGAAAGACCGTTTATAGCTATCGGCAGGGGCTTTGGCGCTCGGTATGCCTCGCGCATGGAGTCCACAGACGAAAGAAACTCGCGGTCAAATCTTATTAAGGAGGATATTCTCTGCATCCTTTTTCCTCCGTTTTCGTAGCACGGGTCGCCCCTTCGGCGCCCAAAAAAGCTTTATCTATCTGAAATACCAGTGTTTCAGGCTCCCTGCCCTCAGTGCGAATACCTCGACATAGCGCCGTCAATATCGCCCCCCACTATCAGCTCGACAGCCGAGAAAACGTCCTCGAGTCTGTCCGAAAACGCCTTCATTCCTGCGTCCGTCATAGGCGAGAGCACCCAATCGGCAAGGTCATACTCGGGGTGCGGCTTCGCGCCCACGCCGAGCTTTATTCTCGGGAAATCCTCGCTGCCGAGGTGTGCAATTATGCTTTTGAGGCCGTTGTGTCCGCCCGCAGAGCCCTTTCTGCGAATTCTGAACGCACCCGGCTCGAAGCTTATCTCGTCGTGCAGGACTATTATATTCTCCGGTGCTATCTTATAGAAGTCCGCCGCGTGTCTTATCGCTATTCCCGAGTTATTCATATATGTGGTGGGCTTCAGAAGCAGTCCGCGTCTGCCCGCGATAGTCACCTCACAGCACAGGCTGTCAAACCTGGCTCTGTCAATCTTAGCCGATACCTTCGTCGCGATATAATCCGCGGCTATAAATCCGACGTTATGTCTGGTGCGCTCGTATTTCGTGCCGGGATTGCCAAGGCCTGCGACGATGAAGGATATAGGCTCCTTCGCCTTCTCCTCTCTGTCCGCCTTGATTTTGTCAAACAAATCGAAAATGCCCGCCATCTCAGTCAGCCTTGTCTTCCTTTATAAGTATCAGCTCCGTAGCATAGGGCAGCTCTCTTATAGCCTCGCAGAGGGTGTGCCATTCGCCGAGCTTGTGGTGCCTTCTTGCATAGTATATGTTGATAAGCACCTCATAATTCATAGTCACAGTGCGCAGCTGATTGTACGAGGACGGCAGAAGCTGTATCATATTGTGCCAATGCTGCTTGTCCTTAGTGTCGTTAAATTTGACACGCTCCCCCTCAAGATAGGCTATAACACCGTCGAGCACCGCTATGGCGTCATCGGAGAGTCTGTCGAAGGAGAAGTCCCCGCGCTCGAACTGCTTCGCCTGTATCTTATGCATAGTAGAGGTGGAGTTAGCCACCGTGCCAACCTTGTAGGTATCAAATTCCTTCCACCAATACAGAGGCGCCGTTATATCCATCGAAACTATAATCTGTCTGAGGAACTTTCTGTGGTCGCTTCCCGCCACGGCAAGACGGCGCGCGAGGCTCTTGTCATTCTCGCCGAGGACGAAATTGCCCGCCTCGTCGTAGTAGCTGTCCATTCTCGCCCAGCTGTTAAGAGGATTTCTCGCGCCTCTTATCGCGTTTTCCATATTCATAACACATATTCTCTCTGCACGAAGCATATATGAATCCTCGCTTTCGGTAGCTATGTTTCTATCCCTTATATTGTACCACACACAGCCCATATTGTCAATCGCGGAGGGAAGTATTTAAAAAATTAATTTGTGAAAGAAAAAAAGAGCAAGAATATAAGGATTTTTCCCTTTACTCTTGCTCTATTCTTGTTTGTTTAACAAAATCGCTGCCGTTTAAGCCTTATAGCATAATACCAGAAACAGCATTCCCAAAAGAGTGAATACAACGCCGACGAAAAGTATAAACGAATAACCCGTAAGCCTGTTTTTTTCTTTTCGCTTCTTATAATCCGCGTATCTTTCGTCCTTGTATATCCTCATACCGGGGATAAAGGATCTGCCCGCGATGCTGAAGCCGTAGGTAATCATATCGAAAAAACCGGTGCTGGATATCCATAGCAGAACGAAAACCATCATTCCGATAATACCCGGCAGAGCAAAAGCGTCCGACAAAATCGCGAACAATTCCGCCTTCGAATATGCGGTGTCAAACACCCCTCGGAGCGAAAGATGGAATATACTTAACGCCCCGAATACGAGGGTTGCCGCCCCGTACTTAATAAGAGTTCTTTTATTCACCTTGAAGCTCTTTTCTGTATTTATTCTCCTCGGCATCGTTGCAATAGACGAAGTGCCCGGGCGAAACCTCACGAAGCGAAGGAAGGTCGGTGGAATAATCGTGCTCCTCGAGGGGCTTGTAGATTATTCTCTTTCTGTTCTTCTCGCTCTTTGGGTCAGGCAGAGGAATAGCGGACAGGAGCGATCTCGTATAAGGATGCAGAGGATGACGGAACAGCTCGTCGGAGTCCGCCAGCTCAACCAGCTTTCCAAAGTACATAACGCCTATTCTGTCCGAGAAATATTTAACTACGGACAGGTCGTGAGCAATGAACAAAATAGTAAGTCCAAGCTGCTCCTTCAGCTCGTTGAGAAGATTGATAACCTGCGCCTGAATAGAAACGTCAAGAGCCGAAACGGGCTCGTCGGCAATAATCATCTCGGGGCGCATAATTACCGAGCGGGCAATACCTATTCTCTGCTTCTGACCGCCCGAGAACTCGTGAGGATATCTTCCCGCGTGCTCTCTGACAAGTCCAACAAGCTCAAGAATCTCGTACACCTTCTCGTCAATGTACTCCTTGTCCCTGATTCCGTTGATTACAAGTCCCTCCGAGATAATCTCTCTGACCGTCATACGAGGGTTAAGAGACGACACGGGGTCCTGGAAAATCATCTGAATCTGTGTTACAAGACGGGTTTTCTGAGCTACGCGGCGCTTTGCCTTATACTCCTTTTTTACCCTTGCGAGCTCGGCGGAATCCCCCGAAGCCGTTGCCTTTTCAATGAGAGGACGGTACTCCGCGTCAACCTCCGCCACGAGCTTTGCAGCGTAGTTTCTGTCACAGTTTCTCGCCTCGGCAACCGCCGCCTTCATTTCGGCGCGGACCTCGGCGATTTTTCCGTCGCGCTCCTTGAGGATAGCGCTCTTATTGCTTCTGTCGGAGGCAACCCTTTCGGCGTATTCCTTTTTAATAGCGGCAATCCTGTCGGTGTAGCCTCTCGTTCCGGCGGCAATGCGCTGTCCCTTGTAGAAAACGTTACCGCCTGTAATCTGGTGGATTTTTATTATCGAGCGTCCGGTGGTTGTTTTTCCACAGCCCGACTCGCCAACGAGGCCGAAAACCTCGCCCTTTTTAATGTCAAAGGATACGTGGTCAACCGCGTGAAGCTCCTTTGAGCCAAGCTTAAAGTATTGGCAGAGGTTGTCTACGCGAAGCAAAACGTCGCTTGGTATATTATTCTGCATCTGTACAACCTCCGTTCTTTAATTTCATTCGCTCGATGCGGTCCCTTATAGCCTTGGGAAGCTCAACCTTGGGCGCATCCGGATGGAGCAGCCAGGTTGCCGCCTTGTGTGTTTCGGAAACCCTGAACATTGGCGGCTGCATCTCGAAATCTATCTTCATCGCGTACTTGTTTCTCGCGGCAAACGCGTCGCCGACGGGGGGATAAATAAGATTTGGAGGTGTGCCGGGAATTGCGTCAAGCTTTTCGTTGGTGTCAAGGTCGGGCATAGAGGAAAGCAGAGCCCAGGTGTACGGATGGCGCGGATCGTAGAATACGTCCTCGCTGGTACCCTCCTCGACAATTTTACCCGCGTACATAACGGCAATTCTGTCCGCCATATTCGCTACGACGCCAAGGTCGTGGGTAATGAAGATTACGGAGAGATTTCTCTCAGCCTTGAGCTTGTTTAGAAGCTCGAGAATCTGCGCCTGTAGGGTAACGTCGAGCGCCGTGGTGGGCTCGTCGCAGATAAGCACGTCGGGGTTTGCCGCAAGAGCGATAGCAATAACTATTCTCTGTCGCATACCGCCCGAGAACTCAAAGGGATACTGATTGTAACGGATTCTCGCGTCGGGAATACCAACCTCGTCCATCAGCTTTATCGCCTTATCGCGCGCCATTCTCTTGGTAATCTTATAAACGACCTCGGAGGCTCTCTCCTTCAGGTAGTCAATAAGACCGACCGCGTGAGCGTGAATATCTCTTTCACCCGCCCTCTCAATCGCGCGGTTATAGCTCCTCACGAGCCTGTCGATTACAGAAACGATCTCTGCGCGCAGGTCCTCAAGATCGTAGACGTTCTTGGGCGCTACCTTCCAGTCGACCTTCTTGCCGCGAGCTATGAGCGCATCGCGCTTCGCGTTCTGCTTTTCGTATCTCGCCTCCTCCTTGGGATTGAGCTTTTCATAACGGAAATACTTTTCAACCGCGGTAGTGAGCGAGCTGCCAAAGGTATAAGCAACGTTATCCTTGATATATTCAAGACGGTCAATAGACCCCTCAACCTCAGCGATAACCCGCTTTGCCATGCTTCTTGCCTCTGCAATAGTGAGCGGAGCCGTTTCATAATACTCCCTCGCCTCAGCCAGCAGCGAAAGCGCGGCGCGCTTTTTAGCGAGCGATTTTTCGTAGGAGTTAGCGATTGCAAGCTCCTCGTATCTTATGAATTCCTCCATGAACTCGCGATTAAGATACTCGAGCGCCATCTTATTAACGGCTGCCATATCGCTAAGGTCAAGCGTAGCCTCGGGATTGCGGAAACGGTAGTAGCCTATACGGAAGAAGTTGGGTCTCTCTGCCGCAAGAAGCCTCTCAAGCAGCTTCTCAACGCTATCAAGCGTCGAAAGAAGCGTATCGGAGAGAATGTAAGTGTGCGCCACTCCGTTCTCGTCCTTCGTAACCTTGTAGGCATCTCTTTCCTTCGTAATCGCCGAGCAAAGCGCGTCAATCTCAGCGTCAGCGCCTACGCTGAAAAACGGATTTTTCGTCAGCTTCAGAACGCTTACAAACTCAAGAAGCGTCTTTTTTACCTCAAGGCTCTGCTTTTTGGACGCGCGGAAAACGAAGTCCTTAACGTCGCCAAGCAGTCCCTCGGCAGAGTTATATGAAATGTTGTACGCGTTTTCAAGACCTATGGCGAGAATATTGAATTTGTCAAAGGTTTCAATAATCCCGGGAACACTCTCGGCGTTAATCTCGGGGTGGCTCTGTGCCGCCTCGAGCATATTTTCCTTGAGCTTTGCGAGCATCGAATTAAACTCAACTCTCGCTCTTTTTCTGTTGGTTTTGTTTTTGAGAATCATCGCCTCGGTAATCTGGCGACCGATCTTTACGATAGGGTCAAGGCTCGACAGGGGATCCTGGAATATCATAGAGATTTTATCTCCCCTTATCTTGCACATATCCTCCTCGGATATTTTGAGCATATCCTGACCGTCGTAGAGAATCTCACCCGACTCGACGATGGCATTTCCCGCGAGAATACCGAGTATAGCCTTCGAGGTTACGGACTTACCCGAGCCCGACTCTCCGACTATCGCGAGGGTTTCGCCACGGTGAAGATTAAAGGATATATTCCTTACCGCCTTAAGAATACCGCTGTTGGTACGGAAGGATATTTTTAGATTTTTAACTTCAATAATATTATCCATCTTACTCCTCCACTCCGCGCAACGACGGGTTAAACGCGTCGCGCAATCCGTTACCAAACAGGTTAAAGCATATCATAAGAAGCGAAATTATAGCCGCGGGGAAAAGCATAAGGTGAGGATATGTCGTCCAGAGCGATTCCGCGTTGGAAAGAAGCGTACCGACAGAGGTCTGCGTCGGAGATCCGAGAGATACGATACCGAGGTAGCTTAACATACTCTCGCTGAAGATAACGCTCGGAATAGCGAGAACCGACGCGGTGATAATGGTACCCAGCGTATTCGGGAAGATATGCTTCCAGATTATACGTCTGTCCCTGGCTCCGAGAGTTCTCGCCGCCATTACGTACTCCTGGTTCTTGAAGCGGTAGAACTGCGTTCTGACAAGGCTCGCAGTGCCTATCCAGCCCGTGAGCACGAAGGCGAACAGAAGGCTGGGTATCGGTCCCGCCTTTGCCGCCAGATGTATCTGGAACAGCGTCGCAACGACGATAAACGGTACTCCCGAAAGAACGTAGGAGATAAACTCAAGGACGAGGTCGACGTTTCCGCCGTAATAGCCCTCGACCGCGCCGTACATTGCGCCAAGAACGAAGTTAATAGCGAAAATACATACCGCGAGAAGAAGCGAGAGACGGATACCGATAGCAAGACGGTACGCCATATCGTAGCCCGAGGTGTCCGTGCCGAAGAAGAACTGCGGCTCTCTGCCCTCGTGGGTGTATCTGTAATAGTTGTAGTAGAGTGTTCTCACTCTGTACATAGCGGTTTCCTGAGTTCCGCCGCCCTTGTAGTTATAAAAGACGAGATTGCCCTCGGCATCTCTCTGATAGTTTTCCTCAAGCACGAGCTCGTTGATATCGTCGTACTTGATGACAACGGGCTCGCCCTTGCTGTTGAGTCTGACAGGCTCGCCTCTGGAATTGGTCTTGTACCACCAGTTAGCCGCGTTGTTCGTGTCGTTGGAGAGCTTAGCGAAATTATAATCGTTTTCCGCTATCATCGGGTATATAAGCTGTATACCCGTTTCCTCCTGCCATGCGAGCATAGCGTTATACTCAGCCTGCTCAACGTCGATATACGCGAAGCCTACCTGAAGATAATCGTCAACCTTGGCGTTATACATCAGCTTTTCATTTCTTCCCTGCATAACCGACTCAATCGAGTCGATCTTAGTCACGGGCATAAGAGGGCTTTTCTCCTCAAGCGCCTCGCCAACAGAGGGAATATTTTCAAAATCGGTGTCCGCCGCGATACCGATACCGACAATGTAGGCAAAGCCCTTTTCATTGTACTGAATATCCAAGTCGCCCGTGAGCAATCCGATTTTCGAGAGCGCGAGGTTTCTCGGAACCTTGTTCTGATATCTGGTATTCGCAACCGTGCCGATTTCAGCGGGGTTGAAGAAGGGCACGATTACAGCGAAAAGCACGATACAGAGAATTATGATAGCAGCCACGATAGACGCCTTGTTCTTGCAGAAGCGGTTCCACGCGTCGCGGAAATATCCGATAGGCTTATCGTCGAACTTCTGGTCCTTGATGCGCTCGCCAACCATAGCGAACTCAAACTTTTCCTTTGGGATTGAAACAACGTTTGTATCTTTAGCCATATTATCTCTCTCCCATCCTTATTCTCGGATCTATAAATCCGTAGCTTATATCTACAATAATACCTGCCAGAAGGCTTACGAAGGTATAGAAAATACTGTCCATCATAAACACGTCGTAGTCACGCATAGTAACCGACTTTATATAAAGCTGACCGACACCGGGAATAGCGAAAATCTGCTCGATAATCATAGAGCCGCCGAGAATGCCTATAAAGCTTCCGATAATACCGGGAAGTATAGGCACCATAGCGTTCTTGAGCGCGTGTCTGGTGGTAGCCTGAGCTCTTGTAAGACCCTTCGTTCTCGCAAGAAGCATATAGTCCATAGTAAGCGTTTCGGTGAGCTCCGCGCGGGTAGATCTCGCAAGGCCGGCAATAGTGCCGAAGGAAAGCGAAAGAATCGCGGGAATCATAGAGTGGAACATTTTCCAGGTGAGCCATCCGCCCGAATCGTTGAGCGAGAGGATTGTCGGCGGGAAAAGGTCCAGCTTGAAATACAGGAAATATTGGACGAGGAACGCGTAAACGTAGCTTGGTACCGAAACGAAGAGAATAACCATAATGCTTACGACGTGGTCCTGCCACTTATTCTTTTTGATTGCGGCGTAAATACCCGCAATAATGCCGATGGGAATAGCGAAAAGAAGAGAATAGAGATTGACGAGTATCGTAGGCAGAAGTCGTCCGACAAGCAAATTCCACGCAGGTGTCGTGGTATCAATCTTCCAGGACGTGCCGAAATCCCATTCTGTAACTATACCCTTCAGATAGTTATAATACTGTACTATAAGAGGGTCGTTATAGCCGCGCGCATCCCATATCTGCTCTATAACCTGCTGTTGAGCCTTGTTCGTACCCTCGGGCGGAGACATAGGCAAAACTCGTATAAGCATAAAGCATATAGTGGTTATGCAAAACAGCGCTACAAGCATAAGCAATAGTCGCTTAAAAATATATTTAATCATTTTTGTAACCTTTCAGAAGCGTAATACCGCCCCCCGTTAACCGCACGGGAAAGCGGGAGTCGGCGGGTGCAGATAACGAACACACCACTTCGATCTGATTTATAAAACGTCCGATTTTGTCCGCTCTTGGTTTCAAGCGGGTAAAAATTTGCCATCTCTATACGGCAAGTAATGGGAGAACTCGCATTCTCCCATTACCCATTATTTTATGTCAAAAGACAAAATTTACACTTAAATCTTCAGATTAGGTGTAGTTAAGAACGCCGTTCTGATCTGCAACGTACTGTGCCCACTCAGCGTCGGTGTAGTTGTACTTCATAAGACGAAGTCCGCCGTAGCCGTACATAATGTTGTAGTTCTGAGTGTAGTAGTCAGCCTTGTAGGAAAGAAGCGAGCAAATGGTAGTGCCTGCAAGAGGAATTCTGTAGTAGAGCTTAAGGTAAGCCTCCTCGAGCATAGCGGTGATCTCAAGCTTGGTCTGCATAGATGCGTTTGCAAAATCACCGGTACCGATCATGCTGTTCGACCACTCCTGCCATGTCATAGTTGCTTCCTCGCCGTCAACGGTAAGAGTAAGAGTCTCGGTGGTGGGATCCCAGCATCCAAGCTCGTTTACGCCGTACTGATCAGGATCCATGTAGGTCTGGAAGTTACGGAAGGGATAGAACGCAGCGCCGCCCCATGCACCGTAGCCGATAGCGTACTTGCCTGCGGGAACGTCACCGTATCTGTCATCAATGTTACCGATTGCCTCGAAGGTAACGGTTCCGAAGCCGGAGCCTGCAACTGCAGCGTTGATATACTCGTTAAGCTTTGCAACCTGCTTGTTATCGTCCTCCTGGAGAGCGCCCTTTGCCCAACCGATCTGGATCCTGATGGGCTCGCCTGCGGTGTAAAGGCCTGCCTCAACAAGCTCATCAAACGCGGTCTTCATAAGAGCCTTAGCCTCAGTGAGGTTGTAACCGGTGATGGAGTTGTATGCCTCCTCAAGAGTAGCGTAGAGCTCGCCCTCGCCGTACTTAACGCCGTAGAGGTTACAGATTGCCTGCATAGCGGGCTCGGACTTTCTGTAAGAGGAGTTAGGATCGTTGTAAATGTCGTAGTGATAGAGCTTATTCATAAGAGAGTAAGCGGGAGTCCATGCCTGAGTAACGGTAACGTAGTCAGTTCTGTCAATCGCAAGCGACATAGCCTTACGGAAGTTTTCGTTAGTAAGAACTACGGAGAATGCGTTTACACCCTGGTCATCAAGCTTCTTAAGAGCCTCAAGACCGGTGTTGAAGAAGAAGGACATGGTGTAGGTCTCATCTTCCTTATAGAGTCTGTCGGAGAGATTGTACTTGGAAAGCTCTGCAGCTGTGGGAGAGTATTCCATAAGCTCGCCCTTGAAGAACTTCTGGTTAGCAACCTGCTCGTTCATTACGTCGATAACTATTTTGGTGGTCTGATACTGCTGGTGCTTCTTGCCGTCAACCTCAAAGTTGGTCTCGGAGTAAAGCTCGCCGTTTTCAAGCTTGGTAAAGCCGTACCAGTTCTCGTTCTGAACGTAAACAACCTGCTTGTCGTCCTCGAAGGAGGAAATCTTATAAGTACCGTAGGACATAGAGGTTTCCTTGGAGGTGCAGTAGTTGGTTACGATAAGACCGCCCTCTTCCTTCTTGCCTGCTTCGTAAAGGGGCTCGTAAACAAGCCATGTGTCGGTGCAGGAGGTGAGGAAGTAGTTGAGGTCGATAGCATTCTGGCAAACGTAGCGAATGGTGTAGTCGTCAACCTTGTAGCATCCAACTGCATCATACTCTACCTTCTCGCCGGTGCGAGCGAAGTAAAGGAAGAACTCGTTCCATGCAAGAGGATTTGTGTCGCCGAAGTTAAGAGCGACACCCTTGAACTCCTCGATAGCGGTGGGAGTCATGGGGATAACGCCGTAAGCGTCCTCGGTATCCGCATACTTTGCGTATACGTTTACGTAGTATACGGGCTCGGTCTTGTAAACGGGGTCGCCGTTCTCGTCAACCTTGGGATTGCCGTTCTCGTCGGTATCCTGAACGTAAACGGGATTGCCTTCAGCGTCAACCTTAGGCTCGCCATTCTCGTCCTTCTCAACAACGAGCTTCTGACGAACCTCAATGTAATCGGGAAGATTGTCAAGGTCAAGCTCCTCAACAACAGGAACGGAGAAGTAGCCTGCGCCAGCGTAGCCTGCGTCAGCGTACTCGTTCATGGAGTTAGCGCCGAAGAAGGGTACAAGACCGCTGAAGGTAGTGTAAACAACCTTCTCCTCGCCGTTAATGGTAACGGTAGCAAATCCCTCGTCATTAACGTTGTAGTTCTCGAAGTAATCATCGGCAGAGCCGGTGAGCCAAGTCTCGTAAATAGGAGCCTCGGAGTTGTAGAAAGCAAAGCCACCTGCAACAGCAGACTCGCCGGATATGTAGAGGTTAGCTCTGTAGTTTCTCATCTTCGAGTCAAGGAGCTGCTTCATCGAATAGATATAAGTATCAGCGTTGATAGCTACGCCGTTTTCCCACTTTGCGTTGGGATTGAGCTTAATCTCGTAAACGTAACCCTCGGTCACGTCGGTAGCAGCCTTATCCTTGGGAAGCGAGCAGGCATACTTTGTAAGGTCTGCCTGATTCTGTGCGGTAACGTCGGTGATGGAGGTAGCCATCTCGTATACCCACTGGTAAATGCCTTCCTCGGTATCCTTGGGCGCCAATGTTACAAAGGGCGAAGTGATAAAGCCGAGAATGGAACTGTCTGCATTGGTCTCCCAGGTGTGAGGGTTCCAGTTGTTACCGAGAGCGGTAGACCAGCTGTTATATGTGTACTCGTTCTTAACTACGGGATCAGGATCCTTCTCTCTCTTACAAGAAGCAAGAGCAGCCATAGCAGAAACAAGCATGCATACTGTGAGAGCCAAGCAAAGAACTCTTTTGAATGTCTTGTTCATAACTGTATTTCCTTTCTAATCTTATATAATTGCCGCATTGGGCTGATTATATATTATGTTTTTTTACCAAGGCGGCGCCTGACAAATCATACTATCATCCGACCCGTACAGGCTGATCCGTGATTGATATGACGCTATTATAAACAAAAGAAGGTATTTTGTCAATACTTTTAGGTATGAGGCTTTCTCATACCCCTGTCGGTTTTTTTAATTAAATAACAAAAACGACAAACCGCCAAGCCAATTATCCGTCTTTTTGTGCAATTTGTACAACAAAATCACCCAGACAATATTTTATATAATAGGAAGCCTCCCGATTTTGTGCAACCTTTATTTTCCAAATATCAAAAAAACAATACCGAAATAAAAAATATCCCCTCGCCAATTATCCGACTTTCTTGTTAATTGCTCGCTTTCCATTTTTACTTTTCAATTCTGCATTGAACACAATCCCCAAGGCAGCTCCGCCGCCAGCTCCCTTTACACAAGGGAGCCTAAACATTCCGCATTTTCAACTTTCAATTTTCCATTTTCAATTCTGCATTATGCATTCTGCATTATGCATTAACCCCGCCCGAGATTCTTCTCTTTGTCCCGCCTGAGGTTCTTGGCGGGTTAAGATGCCCCTTATCGCTCCAAAAGAAGAAAAAGAGCACTTTTCGTGCTCTCTTGCTACCTGTATTCCTTTTATCCTACTTTTATCAGGGGGGCA
>JAFTST010000064.1 GCA_017467165.1 Clostridia bacterium
ACTCCGTTTACAGTTACGGGCTCGGTACGGTTAGCAAACTTGATACCTGAAATATTGGGGAATCTGATAGTAGCGTTCTTGAAGTAATCCTCCATTGCCACGTTGGTAAGATAGCTCGAGAGAGCGGTAGAGGTTGCCCAATACTGAACGACGTTTGCAATATCGTAGGGAATATTTGCGTTGTATACGAATTCTATAGCACGTTCCTTGCTCCAGGTGAGTACGTTCTCCTTAACGTCAGCGTTGTAGTCGAGAGTACCGTCGTTTCTGTTCCAGACGATCCAGCCCTCGTTGTAAAGGAATGCCTCATCGTCGGTGGTGAGAAGGTTCTTGTAAACCGTGCCGTTCTTGTCGGAGAAGGTGATCTGATCGTAAGAGTTGAGCGAGTTGGACCAGTCGTTGTTAAGCTCCTCCCTGAAGAGCTCGAGTGCCTTTTCATAGTCCTCTACCAAGTGAGCATAAGCCGGACCGTTGGCGGAGTATTCCTCAAGCTTTGCCTTGAAGCCGTCGGAATCAAGATCATTGAACTTGGTGAGAATTTCGTTGGAAGCATCTACAAGAGCCTGAATGCGAGCTCCTGCCGCAGTCTGGAACTGAAGCATAAATGCATCCTGCTCCTTCTCGTTATTTGTCTGTGTGCGATATGCCTTAAGACCGACGATATCGGTGGAATATATAGTGCTCGATCCTGTGTATGCGGGATCGAGATATACGTAGAGGTTGAACAGTACGTCCTTTATGGTCAGATAAGAGCCATTGGAAAAGCGCACGTTGTTCTTAAGCACGAAGTAATATGTAGTAGTCTGATCGACATCGGGCGTGCCCTGAGTCACGATCGCCAGATCCTTGGTTACGGCAGCCTCATTGTCGCCGTACGTATACTTACCGTCCTTGTCGTTGGAGAGCATACCGATCTGAGTCATACCAACCACGTTGCTATCGGTAGCAGAGGTGGAGAAGAAGGGGTTAAACACCTTATCAACCTCGAGGGTCGCAAATACCAACGGATCGCTCTCATTATTGTAAACGGTCTTGTCCTCATCCTTGCCGAGAACAAGCACGAGAGTGATAGTGAGGGCAATTACTGCCGCGCCCGCAGCAAACGCAGGCCACCATTTTTTCCAGAATGCTTTCGTAGCAATCTTGGACCATAAGTTTTTGAAGAACTGTTTCATATATGTTATCTCCTTTTGAATTTGCTATGTCATTACTCGTTCGTATTGTCGAGAATATCTGCCGTAACGCCGGTGAGCACCGAGGTATCTCCATCGGGAACGAAATACACTGCCCCGTCACCGTAAACGATGAGCGAGGATTGCTTATCGAATCCGGAGGGCAGCTGTGAGCAGGTAACGGTGGCACCCGTAACGGTGACGTTGGTTAACCTGCTGTTTTCCATCTTAATTGCCAAAGGTGCAACTATGATCATCTTGGTTCCGGGGAAGCCCGCCTTGACGTCTACCGTGAAGTCACTGAACGTGATATCCGATATCTCGGCTCCCTTAAGAGAACGGAAGAGGCTGATGCACAAAAGGCCACCTTCGGTGTTAATATCGGGATCGGTAACAAGACCGTTTCTGCTGTTATCGTAGGAAAGATTGAAGTTCTTGATAGCAAAGCCGTTGCCCTTGATTATTCCCTTGAAATCTCCGAAGCCGGAGAAATTATCTCCCTCAAAATCGATGTCCTTCGTCAGATATATGTTGGAATTCTTGCTTGCCAGGAGCTTACGCGGAGAATCTACCAGCACGTAGTCACCCTCGATGTAATGTAGGAATACACGAACTGCAGTATTTACCTCTCCTCCGGGATGAGTAAAGCTTGCATCCCAAGGCTCGTCATTTTCGTCGAACAAACCGCCGAGTGCGGTATAGCCGTAGCGCTTATTACCGAAATACGAGGCGTAGTAATCGTTGAAGGTATCTCCCTCACTTACCTCGTAGCTGCCGAGAGTATGAACCGTCTGATCGTTTTCGTCACGGTAGCAGACCTCATACGTGTAGAGGATGTTTTTCTTCCATTTTGCATAGAGTGTTACACCGTCCTCGGACACCTTGTCATTCTCAAAATCCCATTTTCCGCTGTAGGTTACGTTGCCACCCTCGCCGGTCTTCTCGGTGTACCATCCCTCGAGTGTGTAGCCGGTACGAATGATGCTCTGACCCGATAGCTTGGAGAGCTCTACTATAAGATTGCCCTCGCCGCCGCTAAAGTCGTAATACTGAATTACCGGCTGCTCGCAATTCCGATAGATGCCCCCCTCCAGATGGTAGATCACCTTGATCTTACCGTCAAAATCTCTTGTGCTGCTGCCACAACTCGTTAGCGCTGCCGAAAGGCACACGACGGTCAATAAAAGCAGCAGGCACATAACTGCACTTTTACGCACTAATATATCCTCCGTTTGTGTTAAAATGAAAATAGTTGCCAACCCCGATCAGGGCGCATTCCCTCGGATCCATCGGCGGTGACAACTGATAATGAAAGGTGCGGTAATGTGTTCTATATAATATTTTTTAGTTTAATTATAACACCTTAGAAAAAAGATTTCAAGAGTTTGTGCTTAATTTAACATTGTGATTTCCGACAAAATATATCCTTTTCATTTGTAAATATTTAACAAAATAAGTGCAATTATCTCCTATTTTCTGCTATTTTAACAATCAGATTTACATAAGCGGAAGCACCTGTCGCACTTGACATCCGAAAAAACAGAACGGTATAATTGACTTATTCGATAACAAAGCTCACAAGAAGACGATTATGGGCAAGCAAAGATGGTACAAGGATATGGTATTTTACCAGATATTGCCGCGCTCGTTCAAGGACGGAAACGGTGACGGCTTTTCTCCCGTTGGTCGAAATGCATTGATTTTTAGTTAAAAGCATAATATACCCGAAAACATCTTGATAACCCTTATACAAGCTAAAAACACACAGCCTCTGCGGTTGTGTGTTTTTTCTACGGTGGGCTTCCCTCTCGCTCCGCCCTTCTTATGTGAATAGCTTTTTTCGGACGCAATTGGCTTTCCGAAGGTCAGCTCACGGTATTTTTCTAGAATATGTCCCCTTTCGGAATTATTTTGGCGGTCGCCAAAGCCTTTTTGGTTTTGGCGGCCGCCTTTTCGGTTATTTATTTAGCTTTTGTGCCTTAGCGTAGCTTATCAATAGCCCCTTCTTCTGAAGATGAAGAGATATGCTCCAAGAGCGAGGTTAGCCGCGATGCTGACCGATGCTATGATTATCGCCGCAACGGAAGCTCCGTTCTTCGCCTCGGGCTTTTCGTTAAGGGCGTTGATAGCCGCGCCGTTTTCTTCAATCCTTGTCTGGAGGTCTGCCTTCGTTGCCGCAAGCTCTGCCTCTGCCCTCTCAAGCTCTGCCTTGAGGGTTTCGACCTCTGTATTGGTCGCGGTATCATTCTCCAGAGCTTCTATAAGCTTCTCTGCGTTTTCGAGCTTTTCGCCGAGGTTATCAATCTTGCCGAGAAGCTCCTCGTCGGAGTTGCCGTTATTGACAGCCTCCTTGAGCTCGTCGAGAGCCGCAATGATATCCTCTATATCGTCGGAGTAGTCAATCTGACCTACGGTGAACTCAAGTGTATTGACGGATTTTTCTGCCGAATACTTGCCATCAACCGCTACGCTCTCGACTACAAGATATACCTTTTCGCCTGTTTTCGCGTCGGAGGTGAGGCTGAACTCAAGTCCGTCGGTGGTAATCTCAGCGCCTTCCTCGCCTATGCGGTATATAATTCTGAAGCTCTCGGGGAGATCGGAAAGCAGCTCGTCGTATGCGTTTCTGACTTCTACCGTGATAACCGTCTTAACGCCCGGAGTGAGAGCATTCGTGGGCGCGGAGATGGTGATTACAGGCTTGGATGCGGTAACGGTAATATTGACGTCGTACTCCTCGGTGAGAGCGAGGAAGAGCCCCTCGTACTTCTCGTCGGGAGTGAAGGTAGCGCGGGGAGCGCCCTCTACCCAGGTCCACTTACCTGTTACAACCTCGTCCTCGTTGCCCTTGATGACTACCTTGCCGCCTGTAATTTCCTTATCGGAATAGACGTCGCCGAACTCGTGGGTTGCGCTCGGGTTTTCAACGACTACAAGCTCACCCGGAAGAACGCTGAAGGTGAAGGTCTTCTCGCCTGTGTATATGCCCTTACCTGTAACGGTAACGGTTGCCGTGCCGGGGAGGATATTATCCTTATAGGCTACGTCATAGTTTTCGCCTTCAACAGCGCTTCCGAATACGGTAAGCGTGACAGAGGGCTTATTTTCCTTGTTGGTATATGCTATCTCGGTGTATTCGAGAGTCGCCTCGGAGTTAAGAAGGTCGGCGCCAAGCCTGGTTTCCACGTTCTCAACTACCTTAAGCGCGGCGGCATCTACTATCGCGCCGTCAGCGCCGTAGAAATAAAGGTTTTTCGCAAGGGTTGTCTGGAGATTTACCTGAGCCTCGAGCTTAACGAAGCTACCGCCATTGATAACGAGCGTACCGCCGTCAACGGTAACTCTGCCAAGGCTTCCGCTCTCGATGGTGAGAGTGCCGGACTCTGCGCCTATGGTATCAACGCCTGAGGAGTTGGGTATTATCGAGCCTGTGCCGTTCTCGCTCGAATCCTTGATGGTGAGGCTACCCGTGCGAAGATATATAGCGTACAGATACTTATCCGAGGTGACAAGCGCCTTGCCGTTAAGGTCGAGGGTGACATTTCCGTTAACGTTGATATCGTCGTTTATCATAACGTCGGTGTGGAGTGTGATTGTCGAGCTGGCGTCCGCCTGTGCCGCTCTCAGAGCGTTGTCAAAGCTCACGAAGAGCTCGCCGTCAACCTCAGCGCTAACGCGCTCGCCGCAAGCACAGGTGTAATTTCCGTCGCTGAAGTGATGCTCCTCTACCGTCAGCGTGTCACAGCAGGTATAAAGCTTGTCGTGCTTTTCGATATCGATAGCATTCGGAGTGTAGACGGGCTCTACCGAGTGAGAGGTATGAAGCTCGTAGGTGGTGCTGCCCGAGCTCTTCTGAAGATAAAGACCGTTGTTTGTATGGAGCTTTGTCGGGAGAACGCTCGTATTCTCAAGGTATAGGCTTATCTTGCCCCCAACAGTTTCTGCATCCTTAAGGTTGTAGGTGAAGCCCTCGCCTGCAGCAGAGGTAAGCTTAACGCCGTTACCCGAATTCTCGAGGGTAAGCTCTACCTGTGTAAGTGTAACCGCCTCGCCGCTTGCATTCTTGAAGGTCGCGGTGGTCGGGAAGGGGCTTTTTCCACCCGTGGAATAAATACTTCCGCCGGTGATTACAAGGTCAAACTTGCCGCCATCGCTACCCAATCCGTACTGAGTAGCATCTGCGATTACCGTTCCGCCGTTTATTATGATAGCCTTGTTCGACGCTCCGCTACCCGAGCCAATCGCGCATTCGCCGTAATTTGCCTCTTCTGCAATTGCCTCTACGTAGCCGCCGTTGATGGTTATAACGCCCGCGTTGGAGCTTGAGCAAGAGCCGATAGCCGCGCCATCGTTCTTGGTTCTCGCCTTGATTGTGCCGCCGTTTATAGTTATCGGAACGTTATTGCCGCCGATAGCGCAGGCGTCGCCGAACACCTCAATATCGCCGCCGTTGATAATTATTCCGTTGAACTTGACGTCACCGCCTATACCGAACGCCCAGGAACGAGTATCGAAGTATTCGCCTGACTGCGCTATGACAGTACCGCCGTTGATGGTTATCGTACAGTTTTCGCTGTCTGAATGAATACCTATACCGTGATGGATACCGTAGGTGGTACCATCAACCGCCTTGGCAGTTACGGTACCGCCGTTTATAGTGATATTGCCTATTTTATTCACAGCGGCGCCCTCGGTCGCTCCTATTGCAGCGCTCTGTTCGCCGACCTTGCTTGTACAGGTGGCGTTGATTATGCCGCCGTTTATCGTGATATCACCCATACCCCTTTCACCGTATCCTCCGATAACGGTACCACCTGCGGTGGCGGTGAGCGTTCCTGTCTGAGACTGCTGACCGTATATAGTGAGGCTCGAGCCGTAGAATACGTTTATCTCAACGGTGGTCGCTACCGCGCCGTCAGCGATTATCAGGTGTACGTCACCCTCACAGGTGATGCGATAGCCCGATTTATACGTGCCTCTTATAATGTACCAGCCTGAGTTGAGCGTCAGCGCTGACGTATTGGTTCCTGTAAGCTCGGTTACGTTTGACACAACCTGGACGTTTCCGTCCTTATCAACGTAGCTCTCGGTGGTTGCCGCTCCCGCCTGAATGCCGAGGAGCAGTACAAGCAGACTCACCATTACCGCAGCTACAAGTATTATTCCTATGTACTTAGCCGTTCTTTTCATATTTTTTCTCCTTTAGTGGATTATTTTTTTCTCTTTGGTTATGATATTTCCTTTTCTATTCTATTCATTTTTCCGATTTTGCTCGCATCTGCATACGCCGAGGCAGGTGTCGTGAAGCTCGAGGTATCTGCAATCGTTGCACCATCCCTCCTCTGAGCCCTCCGCCTTTGGAGAAAAGTGCTCGCACACGTCCCCGTCGGCATTCACAAGCATATATCCAAGCTCGGTGTACGTCGGGTCGTTTTGGAAATCCGGAAAGATTGGCATCGGCTCCAGCACTCCCCGCTCCCTCTCGGGATCGTAGTAGCCATAGAATATATCAAGGGTGACTCCCTCTATCTCGAGAGTCCTGTAGAGCTCGCCCTCGGCGGGCGGCTCGGTGCTTGTCGCATATATCGGCGCGCCCCGTATATTTCTTCCCGCGCTCATTCTTCCTCCCTTCCGGCATTCGTTTTCAAAACGAAAAACCTGCACTATGGACTTGTGAATCCATTATACAGGTTTTCTTTGATATTCGGGGTATCTTTTCGATAGAAAATGTGAGTATCTTTTAAATTGTCAAAAAATTGAAAAGGTGGCTTTTTTTGCCCTCAGAATGAGTATATCAGACGAACGCGCCAAGGTCACGGCGCTTATCGGTGCCAGTCTTGTTCATAGCGGTGAGAATGATTTTTCTCACGGTGGAGACGGATATATTTAGTCTTTTCGCGATTTCCATATTTGAAAGACCAAATGCGGCAAGTCGGGATATTTCCCTCTCGCGCACGGTAAGAGCCGAGGAGATATTCCTCGAGTGAAGCGAGTTGTGCAGCTTTATCCAGGAGGCGAGCATAGTCCTGTGAAGCTCCTTTGTCGCGGAGAAGGCGTCCTTATCCTTCAGTATGAGTCTGTCGTCAAGAACGGTATCAAGGTTTCTTCTGTACTCTGCGAGAATACCGAAGAGTCTGTCGGGCAGAGCGAGGTCAATAGCCTTGTCGATGTGCATAACAGCGCTCTCATCGTCGCCTATCTGGTGATATACGGCGGCGGTAATCAGCCTCAGATGTATCTCAGGGATAACAACACGCTCGGCGACGACACGCGAGATTAGCGGCTCGGCGATATACGGAATAGTCTTCATAAGCCCGAGTCCTGTAACGTCCGGAAGTTTGAAGGCTCCCTTCGCCATTTCCTGAGCCTTTATCATCAAATATTTTATATAGAATACCTTCGCGGCGGGGTGAGAATCGGGGTGCAGGTGCTCAAACTGTCCCCTCTCAAACCACTCGGGATAGTTCGAGGTATCTCTGACGGCGCTGTCAATGCAGGCGAGCGAGAGCGACATTATCTGCTTGTCCGCGGGTGTTTTCCAAGGCGCCTCGCAGATGTGTATTTTCGCCTGTCTGTACAGCGATATATCGCCCTTCCACATCGCAGCAAGGGCGAGAAGCATACCTCCCGCGTTAACCGCGTAGAAGCCCGAATGGGACTGCAAGAACTCGCTCGCGTGCTCAATAACCTTGTCTATTTCGCCGCGGCTGTACGCTATCTCGGCGGCAAAGAGAGTCTGAGCCTCGGGCATATCCGAAAGAGCCTCGATAGCCTCCTCGGCAGAGCCCGGGCGGGTATACAGGTCTGTCATATTGAGAAAGGGAGATTTTCTGGGCATTGGTAGCGGGGCGTTTTTTTCACTCTGCTCTGCCGTAGGCAGAGGGGCGTCCTTCGGTATCATTATCGACCTGCCGAATCTGGTTACTCCCTTTATTCTGTCCTGAGCGCACAGGACCTGCACTCGCCGCGCGCTTATTCCCCATTTTTCCGCGGCTTGCTTGACGGTTATATATTCCATAGCACAACTGTTCGCTTTGGCGAACACCTTTTTGTTGATTTAGCTGTTCGCTTTGGCGAACACCTGCTTGTATTATACATTGTTTTTTCCTCCGTGTCAATCCTTTTTCCGCGTTTTTCGGCTATTTTTCGCTCTATTTTCCGAATTGAGCTCTTAACCCTGCCCTTGGGGTATGAAAACGGCGCCCCGAAAGCATTTTTCCTTAACTGATTGTAAAGCGACGTTTTCTGTGGTATAATTAATATACGAAGAAATATTTGCCGGGCAAGGCATGACTCTTTCGACAGACTATCTTTTTTATTACCGGGAGGAAATATGAAAATTGCTTTTTTTGATGCCAAATCCTACGACAAGCCCTCGTTTGACATGAGGGCGGCAGAGTCGGGGCTTGAAATAAAATACTTTGAAGCCAAGCTCAACGAGGACACGGTGGAGCTGGCGGCGGGATACGACGCGGTATGCGTATTCGTCAACGATATCGTCAACGCCGCAGTTATAGACCGATTGTGCGAGCTGGGTATAAATATTGTCGCCCTTCGCTGCGCGGGCTTCAACAACGTAGATATGAAGCACGCCTATGGGCGTATACACGTGCTCCGTGTCCCTGCATATTCGCCCTACGCGGTAGCGGAGCATACGATGGCGATGCTTCTGACCTCTATTCGCAGAATACACAAGGCGTATATCCGCACCAGAGATTTCAACTTCAGTCTGGCGGGTATGACGGGCTTTGACCTGCACGGAAAGACGGTAGGAGTCATAGGCACGGGAAAAATCGGGCGGGTTTTCATTGATATTTGCCGCGGCTTCGGAATGAAGGTGCTGGCATACGACAAGTATCCCGCGGAGGGGCTTGACAACGGAGATACGGTAAGATACGTTTCTCTCGATGAGCTTTTCTCTTGCAGTGATATAATATCTCTGCACTGTCCTCTGACGGAGGAAACCTACCACGTGATAGGCGAGGATGCTATCGACAAATGCAAGCGCGGAGTAGTTATCCTGAACACCTCGCGTGGCGCTCTCGTCGACGCCGAAGCTCTGCTGGCAGGCATAAAATCCCGAAAAATCGGAGCGGCTTGCCTCGACGTATATGAGGAGGAGGCAGACTTTTTCTTCGAGGATTTTTCGGGGCATATTCTCGAGGACGATACGCTGGCGCGCCTCATTTCTATGCCGAACGTTATCGTAACCTCGCACCAGGCGTTTCTTACCGAGGATGCTCTGTCAAATATAGCCGAAACGACCGTCAATAATATATTGAGCTTCACGGAGCGAGGTCAGTGCGAAAACGAGGTCTGCTTCCGCGGCGGCCGCGCGGAGGACTGCAAGACGGGTAAGTGCTTTTAAGCTTTGACCTCATAATAATTTAAAGAAGCCCGAAAAGACTCAATTTCTGTCGCGAAAGAGTCATTCGGGCGACGCGAATTGCCGAGCTAAGTTCGTTCACAATTATCCCCACTCGTGCAAGATAATCCTATGCTTTTTTCTCAAAAGATATCCTCTTTTCTCGTCGTCTGAGCTCCCCTTGCTATACAAGGAAATATAATGGGTTAAGAACGAGTTATGTAAACTATTATTAACATTCAGACACAAAGGCATAGTGAGTGAGGTCGGAGAAATGAAGCTCAAAATACAAGAATAAATTGACACGGGGCTGTGTTTTCTGCGAATCAAAACATAAAAAACGGGTCAATCCGCCATTGTGTGACAAGCTGGATTAACCTAAGAACAATCAATCAGAATAGACTGAATTTAAGCTGCATTTTTTCGTGCTGACTGACCCCATTTTTTCTTTCTAAGCTCTCATTATACCGGGGAGCGTGTCAAATAAATCGCTATTTTGACCTAAAAATTATACTGTCGGTGGCGTTTTGATAAAAGCTTGAGCGGAGGCTGTGAAAAAGCAGCATCTCCGCTCGTTTTTTTCTGTTTTCATCAAATTCGGCTTTTTTAGAATTCGGGCTCGTAGCTCTGCTCAAAGGGAGTCCAGACAGCGCGTCTGACCTCGACGTCCTTAATAGCGAGCATAGTGCAATAGGGGGAGAAGCCAACGTGACCGCCGCTGATATAGTGAGGGTCGATAAGCTCGCTGAGAAGAGTATCGTCGGCATACAGGAAGCTGTGTCCCTCGATTATTCCCGTGGTAATGCGAATCTCCTTGCCTGGAGTATAGGTATATGCGCCCGTCAGAGCACGAAGTCCCGTCTCGGGGCTGCGCTCAATTCCGCTCTTATGCTCGTACCAGCCGTTAATTCCAAAAACGTATGCGTTACCGAGGTAGTTGATTTCCTCATCCCAATGCGCGCAGAAAACGCCGTTGAGGTCTCGCGTTGCAGGCAGCACGGTCTTGACTGTAAAGGAAAAAATAATATCGCAGTCAAAGCTCTCCTTGCTGAACAGAATACCGCCCTGGTTGCCTCGCTCACCACCTATGAGCCAGCCGTCCTCAGCGTACCACTGCCCTGCCATCACCTGCCAATCCCCCTGCCAATCGGCATCGGTGGAGCCGCGAAAAATAACGGGACAATCCTCAAGCTTAACCAATTTTCCAAGCAAGCGCAATTTTTCCATACCAATATCTCCCATGTGTTTTTTTCTTATTCTATCGGAAAACGCGCGTTTTGTCAAGTATCAGGCTGTAACACTGTCCCAAAAATCAAGCTGAATTGTCAGCCCCGATAAACCTTGGTTATACAAAAGGACTTATTAATCATCATTCCCCTCGCTCAGGTTGTGTCGCAGAGCTGTTTTCTTCCGGACAAGCGCCGCACTTCCCTGCTGTTCAATAAAATTTTCAACGTGTCACGATAGACTTTGGTTGCCAAATGTCGCTTTTTCGCATATTTTTTGTACATATTGAACAATATATTAAAATACTTATATGCAAATTCTACACATTTTTAAAAACCACTTGCAATCTTGATTTTATTAATATATAATTAAACAAAAGGAAGTGTTTTTTTATTTTCCAAAATTGGAAACAATTCCAAAATGCTTGCTCAGAGTTATTTCAGGGTATTTTTTAGAAAAACGATTGATATAAAAACAGGAGGAAGTCATCTATGGCTAATTTACTACTAAGGCACGTATACAAGATATACGCAGGTACTGAAAAGCCGAAAAAGAACGCCAAGGGAGAGGCGAAGAAAAGAAGCGGCGACTACGTTGCGGTCAAGGATTTCAATATGGAAATCAACGACGGTGAATTTATCGTTTTCGTCGGACCCTCGGGCTGCGGTAAGTCCACTACCCTGCGAATGATTGCCGGTCTTGAGGAGATTAGCGGCGGCGAGCTGTACATAGACGGTCAGCTGGTTAACGACGTCGACGCCAAGGACAGAGATATAGCGATGGTTTTCCAGAGCTATGCGCTCTACCCTCACCTCACAGCCTACGACAATATCGCGTTCGGACTCAAAATGCGCAAGGTACCCGCCCCGAAGCTTGACAGCGAGGGCAATCAGGTAGTAGCTATCGACAGCAAGAAGGTCAAGGAAATCACCGCAAGGCAGAAGAAGCTCAAGAAGCAATATACCGTCATCCTGAAGGATATTGAGGACTGCGGCGAGGAGGAATCAAACGACCTTACATATTATACCGAGAAAAAGGCTCTTCTTGAAAAGCGTATTCAGGAGGCGGAGGCAGATCTGGAATACTACACAAGCACTCCCGTGCCCCTCTTCAACTACGTTCATATGTCCAAGAAGGAAATCGACGAAAAGGTACAGTGGGCGGCGGAGATTCTCGGAATCGAGGAGCTGCTCGATTCAAAGCCCGCAGAAATGTCGGGCGGTCAGCGCCAGCGTATCGCGCTCGGTCGCGCGATGGTAAGAGGACCTAAGGTCTTCCTGCTCGACGAGCCCCTCTCCAACCTTGACGCGAAGCTCAGAACGGCGATGAGAGCCGAAATCGTCAAGCTGCATAATCAGCTCAAAACTACCTTTATATACGTTACTCACGACCAGATTGAGGCTATGACTATGGGTACTCGAATAGTCGTGATGAAGCTCGGCGTCGTTCAGCAGATAGATACCCCCACCAACCTGTTCGACTATCCCGAAAATAAGTTCGTAGCAGGCTTTATCGGAACGCCGCAGATGAACTTCTTCGAGGTTGACGTGAAGCGCGACGGCGACAAGCTCGACGTTACTCTCGAGGACGGTCAGACCGTCAAGCTCGAGCTTTCGGAGCTTCGTACCATAGAGGATAAATACCTCGACGGTAGCTCCCACAAGGTTTATCTCGGTATAAGAGGCGAAAACATCAGAGTTGACAGCGAGGGAGTCAAGGCTACCCTCACTATCAAGGAGGTTCTCGGAAACACCACTCAGCTCTTCCTCCGTCTGACGGAAAAGAGTCAGGACTTCATAGTAAGCGTTCCCGAGAGAAACGCCCTGACGCCCGGTGAGTGCGTGAATATCAAGCTCGACGAGAAATTCGTTCATCTTTTCGACAGAGAAACCGAGCTGTCGATTATGTCAAGAGAGTACGGTAACAAGTAAGCTATGAGAAAATGGCTTAAATTCTTCTTCCTCGGCTTTTTTTCGCACAGCGCGGCAAAGGAAGGCCGAGCCAGAGGCTTCACAAACGCTTTTCTGAGCTTCGTTTTAGCTCTTTCCTTTCTGTGGGTTGGCTTTATCGGCGCGGATATGCTGCCCTTTGGCGCTCACTACAATAATTCGCCCGATTTTTCCGCGACCGTTCGCTCCGTGCTTGCAAATCCCGACCCTGAAAAGCGGATTTATGCACAGATAAAGGACGGCGAGCTCTTGCTGAAGGAGCAGGGGGGTGAATATGCCGAGCGCTTGTTCGTCAACACGCTCGAGAGCGACGCGGATAAGGAAAGCTATTCAAAGAACGGCTACAACATAGTCGTTGACACCAGACCCGCAGGCACGCTTGCCGAGGTTGTGGCACACTGTGTTTCAAACGACGGAAAGAATACCGTAATTTCATACGAGGATTATCTCGGCTTAAGCGAGGTTGCCAGGCTTAACTTTGATTTCAAGCTGAGCTACACGGGCAACGCTCTTGACTTGACCGACGAGGCTGTTGAGGGATACCGTGTATACCTTATGGGCTCGGATGACGGAAAGGACAAGGCCGAAGGCTTAGCAGGCGAGCTTGCCGAGGGCAAAATCACAAGGGACGAATATAACAGGAAGATATACGAGCTGTATTTCGCCGCATATTATCCCGAAATAACCGAATACGAAAGCACCTCGGTCGTGCCCCTTCTTCGAAACTACTATTATCATCAGTATATCACTAAGGGCGAGAAGAATTATCTTTTCATCTTTGACGACTATATGACGGGCTCATTCGAAACGAATGGCGGAATTGAGACTTCGTTCCACGGCTTCTACACCGAGCTTGAGGACGGCTCTGTCGTTGCAGAAAATCTCTCGCAGGACGAGGCGTACGCGGCGGTGGATAATTTCGTTAAAAAGTCCTTTAGCGCCGTTATCTCGCTGAATTCATACGTCTACGTCTTAAACGTCTTTTCACTCCTGCCCTTCGTAGCGCTTATGCTTCTGGTAGCAACGCTGCTTACATATTCGATTATGAGGCTCAGTGGTGTTGAGAGCATTGGCACTCTCGGCTCTGTGATAAAGATTGTCGGAGGCTTCATGTGGTTTTCGGGCGTGATTTCCGCCGCACTCAGCATTATAGCTTCATTCTTCGTCAGTCGGAATATCATAAGCGCTCTGCCGCCCGTGATATTCTTCGTAGCGCTTGCTGCAAGGTCTATAATATTCGCAATTCAGGAAGGCAGATTATCCAAGCAATCCCAACAGCAACAGGCTGAACAAACCGGAGGTTAAATTGTTACTTTGTATTGGTGAAATACTTGCCGATATGATCGGCGAGGAGAAAAACGGAATTACTACTTATGAAAGAAAGGCGGGAGGCGCGCCCTTTAACGTTGCCTGCGGCCTACATAAATTTGGCAGTGAGGTCAAATTCGTCGGAAGCGTCGGCGACGACCTGATAGGTCGCTTTCTCATCAGATACGCCGCGGACTTCGGTATGGATACCACCTGTATTCACGTGGACCCGGAGCGTAACACCACGCTTGCCTTCGTGGAGCTGAATGAGGAGGGTGACAGATCCTTCTGCTTCTACCGCAAGAACACGGCGGACTACTGTATGCCGAGCGTCAGCGACGAGCTTATAGCATCGGCAGACATTATTTGTATCGGCTCGCTTATGCTGGCGGACGAGGGCTGTGTGGAATACGCGCTGGACATCGTGGAGCGCGCACACAGAATGGGAAAGACGGTCGCCTTTGACGTCAATTATCGCACCGACATTTTCAGGGACAAGGAAAGCGCTGTCAGCGCCTACAAGAAAATTCTTGCCGCGGCGGATATCGTTAAGTTTTCTGAGGACGAGGTTGAAACCTTCACCGAGGAGTACGTCAACGGACTTACCGACAAGCTGGTTCTGATAACCCTCGGTAAGTCGGGCAGCGAATGGAGATATAACGGCAGAAGCAACAAAATCCCGACCATCTCCGTCAAGCCCGTCGACACCACGGGAGCGGGAGATGCGTTCTTCGCAGGAGCGCTGTCCGTTCTGGACAAGAGCGCGGGCGGAGAGATGAGCGACGAGCTGCTTGACGAAGCCCTGAGATTCGGCAACGTGGCGGGCGCTCTGAACACCACCGGTCGCGGAGCGATAGACAGCCTTCCCGATTTGGATTTAATTAATGAGTACCTTAATAGTTAAGCTATTGATAGTACATTAACAGATGAATTTATCTTGATATCTTAATAAGTAATTTAATTAAGTAATATATAAATGGAGAAATAACGATGAAAAGAAGCATTCTCAAGTCAATTCTCGCCTTCGCTCTCGTTGTCAGTATGGCTCTGTCGATGCTTGCAGGCTGCAGCAGTAAGCCGGCTGACAAGGTGGTAGATGAGGTCGAGCCCGACGCCGCTACCCTCACAGGTGGGCTAAATAACGGCGGAGTGGAACAAACCAACGGTACTGAAAGCAAGGACGAGGGCGTTACCTTCTCTGACGTCACCGTCTACACACCGACCGCAAGCTCGGTTGAAATGCAGAGCAGCGCCGACAGCTTTAATCTTTCACAAATCAGCTACGGCGTGACCGACAAGTTCGTCTATACTGCGACCGTTTCCTTCGAAAACGGCGTGGCGGCAGGTCTTGCATTCGGAGCTGAGGACGGCTCTCACTACTGGGTTTTCAACGTAGACAGAGCCGCTAACCGTGTAAAGCTGCTCTACTTCACCATTTTCGAGGGAAAAACCTACGCGTTTGAGCTGCTCACCGACTACTTTATCGGCAACGATAAGATGACCGACAGCGAGGCTCGCCTCGTAGGCTCAAAGGTCGCGAATATAGAAAGGGTTCAGCTCAAGGTTGTTATAACTCCCGACGAGGACGCTGTACACGCAGAGTTCTATGCAGACAATATCCGTAGGTTCGGTATCGACAACACCCTTGACCTCAACACTCTGTCCACGCTTCCCGAGGGCGTTTCCTACGAGGGCGGAAATATCGGCTTTAACTGCTTCAGCTCGAAGGTACGCTTCACCGATATCTATTATGGCAAGAGCGACTATTCCTACTACACCGAGCTCTACCGTAACCAGTTCCACTTCTCGCAGTACGCGCATTGGAATAACGACCCCAACGGCTTGATTTACTACGACGGATATTATCATATATACTATCAGCACCACCCCTTCAACAACTACTGGGGCGATATGTACTGGGGTCACGCGCGAAGCCTCGACCTCGTGCATTGGGAGCTTCTGCCGATATGCCTGTTCCCCGATGAGGACTGGGGCAGCGGCGCGGGCTATATGTGGTCCGGCTCCGCTTATGAATACAGAAAAGGCGACAGCGAGGCTGTAGACAACCTCAACTGGTTCCCGAACGGAGATGGAAACGGCATTATCGCCTTCTACACCCGTGACGGCGGTATGCAGGACCAGATGATAATGTCGAGTGACGACGGCGGTATGACCTGGACCAAGCGCAAGCTTATTCCCCAGACCGTCGCAACCGGCGCGGACGGAATTTTCCACAAGGTTGCCTGCCGTGACCCCAAGATATTCCCCGTTGAAGTCAAGGAAGGAAAAACCACCGCGTGGGGTATGGCTCTCACCGGTCAGCAGGAGAACAGAGTCTGGTTCTTGAAATCCACCAACCTCCTCGACTGGTCCTATGCGGGTCAGTTCGCCGCAATCACTCCCGAGTGCCCCGACGTCGTTACCCTGACTGCGGAGGACGGAGAGATATACACCGTACTCACCCTGACTGCAAGGGAGTACATAGTCGGTAGAATGACCTATGACGGCAACAGCATCGTCTTCACCGACAAGGACGGCGGAGCAATCGACCAGGGCGATATTCAGATAATGGATTTCGGTCCTGACTCCTACGCAACTCAGACCTTCAGCATCAGAGATACCTCGAGCGAATACTTCGGCAAGACGGTATCAATAAGCTGGTTCGCGGGCGTTCCCGCAACCACCGACAGCGGTATATACGCCAACGCCAGAAAGGTCTGGAACGGAAGCGGTATGACAATTCCCGTTGTCTGGGGACTTGCAACCGAGGGCGACGGATATATTCTGACTCAGACGCCCATCGTCAAGGATAACCCCACCTTCAAAAAGACAAATCTTATCAGCTTGATTAACAAGACGGTCGATAACTCGAGCGAAAATATACTCAAGGACGTTAATACACACGTGTTTGAGATGCTTCTCGAGCTTGACAACCCCGACAACGCGTCAATTTCTATAAAAATCAACGTGAATTCGGATGAATACACCGAGATAGGCTGGAACAAGGACGAGGGCTACTTCGTAGACCGCAGACACACCTCGTCGGCAGGACTTAACATCAAGGATTATCACTTCAGATACACCTCCGGTCCGAGAAGCTTCGGCTCGCAGAGCTTCTACATTCTCTGCGACAACGGCGGAGTCGAGGTATTCTGTGACGATTTCAAGATCCCCTTCTACGTATTGACTCTGGCTTCTCCCTATTCTGTGAAGGCGGAATTCTCCACCGACAAGGCAGTAACGGTTGAGAGCCTGACCTTCAACGAGATAGCGTCCGTATGGCGCGAGGGTCAGACCGTCGAGGGAGAAACCGTTCTCTATCTCAGCGACGAGGCTGTCGAGCTTGACACCTCGATAACCGGAGAAAAGCTCATAACCGCATACTCTACCTCGGGAGAGGAGATAATCTGGGAGCTTATTTCCGGCGAGGGCACGGTTACCCTTGAAAAGACCGCGGGCGGCGCCATAGTAAAGGCTCTCGCGCCCGGCAAGGCTACCCTCCTTGCTACCTGCGGAAATCAGAAAAAGGCAATAGAGGTTACGGTTCACCAGAGCGCGCCCGAAACCGATATACCCTTCAGCTCGAACGGAATAATCTCAGGAAACTGGATTGCTAAGGGCTCGGAAATCATTGCTTATACACCGGCAGGCGACGGATACATTCTCTCAACCGAGAGCGCGTCCGACTTCAACTGCTCGGTTGCATTCTCGCTCGAGGCGGTTGCAGCGGCATTCATCTTCAGAGCAACCGAGGATATGAGCGATTACATAATCTTCAACTATGACAATAACGAAAAAATCGTTAAGATGTGGTCGCCCAGAGGCGAGCTGGGCAGAGCAAGCGCACCAAACGTTGACCCGAGTAACGTCGTCCTCAGAGTAGAGGCGAAGGGCAGCTCGGTTAAGGCGTATATCAACGGCGCTCTCGCTATTGACGTTCAGCTGAACGACAGTGAGCCCACCGAGGGACTGTTCGGCTTGAACGTATACTCGGGCAAGGCTAACTTCAAGTCGGTAGTTAACTTCAGCGGCAATTACACCTATAACGGTACAGGAGACCTGACCGTGGTCGGCGACTCCAAGCAGTTCATCACCTCGCTTTATAACAAGACTCTCAAGAATACCAAGGTTGACAGCGCATTCTTCACCTCGAGTGGCAGAAATCTCGTGATTGACGAAAGATACCTCGAGCTCCTTGACGTAGGAACCTACACCTTCAAGGCGATTGGCACAGCGAGCGCGTACGAGTTCACAGTAGAGGTCACCGCGGTAACACAGACTAAACTTCAGGATATAGTTATTCAGCAGGGCTGTAACGCAGTTATATATCTTGGAAACGTTGAGGTAGGGACCGTTGCGGTCAACGGCACTCAGCTTAACGAGGGTCAGTACAGAGTGGAAAATCTGATGCTCATCATCGATGCCGCTCTTCTGACACAGAGCAACAATGAAATTCTCATTAACGGAGATTTGACCGTTAACGCAGAATTGGTCGAATAAGCCAATGCTCAGCTATTGAGCATCAGGGCTGTGTTTTAATCTGGGAGATAAAAACTTGGAAGTAACAATTAAGGACGTGGCAAGATACGCCGGAGTGGGAGTAGGAACCGTCTCAAGAGTTATCAATAACGAAAAGGGAGTCGGTCCGAAAACGAGAAAGAAGGTTCTCGAGGCAATTGAGGCTCTCAACTACTCGCGAAACAATATGGCGTTCTGCTTAAGAAAAAACGAAACACGCATTATCGCCCTGCTGGTCCCCGTAATAAGTCACCCATTCTTTGCAAAGCTAGCATACTACGTCGAAGACGAAGCGGGCAGGTACGGTTATTCCGTAATTCTGGTATCCTCACAGCAGAAGGCTGCCAAAGAAACCGAAATCCTGAGGAAAATCGTACATAAGGAGGTTGACGGAGCCGTTTTCGTCACTCACCATATGCACGAGGAGGAAAACCTCAGGGACTGCCCCATCGTTTCGATAGACCGTACTTTTGGCGCGGATATACCGTACGTTACAACGGACAACTACGATGCCACGAAAAACGCGATAAGGTATATGATAGAGCGCGGAGCTAAGAAAATAGGCTTCATAGGCTCTAAGCCGCTCGTAGCCTCCGAGGTTATGGAAAGAGAGCGCGCCTACCTTGACGTTATGGCGGAATACGGTATGCCGCCCCGCCTTGTCAACAAGGTTATCCAGCACGGAGAGGAAACGGTCGTTGTGTCGGACTTTTTTGAAAAATACGACGACGTTGACGGAGTATTCGTCTCGGGATACACTCTCTCGCAGGTTTTCCACGAGGCGGCGCAGGAGCGCGGTATGAAAATACCCGAAGAGCTTCAGATAGTTTCATATGACGGCACGTTCAAGCAGTGGAGCACGAACAATATGACCTGTGTCGAGCAGCCTATTGAGGAGATGGCAAGACAGGTTGTCGGATTGCTCGTTAAGAAAATCCGCGGCGAGGAGGTTTCTCCCAAAACGGTTCTCAAGACAAAATTCCTACCGGGAACAACCACAAAGCAGTAATTAATTTTAAAAATATATGCAGCCAAGCGCTGCAACGAAGGAGAAGGTTATGAAAAGATTTTTAATTTCGATTATTTCAATTATCCTTTTATTAGCGTTGTCACTGAGTATGACCGCCTGCGGCGGAGATAACGGTGGCGGCGAGGGCGACGACTTTGAAATCGACGAGAACGGTAACGTTGTCACCATAGTGAAGATAATGTTCCACGTCGACAAGAAATCGACCGAGGGTCAGGCTTATCAGAAGAGAATCAACGCCTTTAACGCAGAGTACAAGGACAAGGGCATCAAAGCTCAGGCTATCTTCAAGGCGCGTACCACGGGTGCTTCGGGCTATGAGACCGAGCTTACCAACAACAAGATTGAGGGCACGCTCGCGGACATTATCACCTTCGACGCGCCCAACACCGCCGCTTATGCTAACTCGGGTCTGCTCTATGATATAAGCAGCCTTATCCCCGCAGAGGATCAGGAAAAGTTCTTCTCGCTCAACAAGTATAACGGCAAGCTCTACGGCCTTCCCATTCAGGAATCCAGCGCAGGCTTCTTCTACAACAAGAACATTTTCAGAGCGGCAGGCATTGACGTCAGCGCCTACACCGCGGAGAACCCCTGGACCTTCGAGCAGTTCAAGGACGTATGCGCAAGACTTAAGGCTCACGGCGTAACAGCAGTTGATATGCGTCTTGACGCTACCAAGGACGAGACCGCTCCCTACCTCTTATATCCCTTTATCTACGCGGCGGGCGGCAGCTTCGTTTCCGAGGACGGTCTCACCGCAGAGGGCTATTATAACTCCGCGGCAACCCAGAAGGGCTTCCAGTTCATCAAGGACCTGGTTAACGCAGGCTATACCTCCAACTCCATCGGCCCTACCGACTTCTTCACAGGAAAGGTCGGAATGTATCTGTCCTCAGGCTGGACTATTCCCGAGCTTGACAACAAGTACAGAGAAAACTTCGGCTCCCGTGACGGCTGGGGCATTCTTCCCTATCCCAAGGACGTTACCGCGGCAAGCGCTACGGGCAGCTGGTCCTATGCAATCACCAACAACCACCACGCTGACAAGACAGCGGCTGTCGAGCTTCTCAAGTTCATGACCTCCGCTGAGAGCTCCAGAGCGATAACCGACGCGACGGGTATGATTCCCGCGCGCAAGGACGCAGTTAAGGATTATGCGGCAGGCTCACCCGAGTACACCCTTCTCAAGCAGCTCGAGCTGAGCGGTAAGGAGCGTCCCGTAACCGTTGCATATCCCACCTTCTCTACCACCTTTAACCAGATAATTTACCGTCTTAACAATACAAATCTTACCGACCTTCTTAACTCTCAGGCAAGAGAGCTACAGAAGGAAATCGACAAAGTAAAGGACCGTTAGTATAATAAAGACTGCTGGATAGAGAAATGATTAAGACAACAATAATAATTTTCGTGTTATTCTTCCTCGCCTTCTGCGGCTTCGTTGTCTACGACCTGACAACAGCCAAGAGGCGCAAGGAGGTATATCGGGTGAAATCCTCGGCAACGGCGTATCTATTGCTTCTGCCATCGGTGGTGCTCGCGTTCTTATTCATAATGCTACCGATTCTTTATTCGCTCGGCTACGCCTTTACCGACTATTATCTGCTCGATCCGGATAATATCAAATTTATCCTCTTTGATAACTTCAAGGAGCTATTTGAGGAGATTTCCGAGAAGGGTATGCTTTATAACGCTATAAAGAATACCGCAACCTTCGTTATCGGAGTCGTTCCTCTGCAGATTATTCTTGCTCTGTTGCTGGATCTTTTTGTAAACCGTCCCGGCTTTGGCAGCAAGATATTCAAGGTCTGCTTCTTCGCGCCCGTAGTTATTTCGCTGTCTGTCACAGCATTCCTGTGGCAGCAGATACTTGCTCCGGGTGAGGGCGGACTGCTTAACTCAATGCTCAGTGTATTCGGAGTACCACCTCACGATTGGCTTCGCGACCCCAACACCGCGATGCCCTGCATTATAGTGCTCAGTGCGTGGCAGGGCTGCGGATATCAGATGCTCATCTTCCTCTCGGGTCTTTCAAACATCAGAAAGGACCTCTACGAGGCGTCATCCTTGGACGGAGCTAACTGGTGGAACAAGTTCTGGCTGGTTACCTGGCCGGGTCTTCGCTCAACCTTCGTCTACATACTCATTACCGTATTTATCGGCGCTTGCAGAATAATGACTCAGCCGATGCTTATGACGGGATATCAGGAGCACACCGTGACGCTGTCCTACTATATGTACCAGGTCGGTTACAAGGACTACTGGGTGGGCACGTCCACCGCGGTCGCGCTGCTTATGACGATATTTATAGGCGGCATCACACTTATACAGCGCAGAGCATTCAGGGAGAAGTGATATGGATAACAATATTAAAAATATGCCTAACTTCAGGCCCAATAAGGCTCCCGCCAGAAAGACCGTCCGTGAGATAATATATCACGTAGTCGGAATTGTAATTTCCCTCGCCTTTATTCTGCCGATATTGTATATGCTTGCTACCTCTACCAAGAGCGAGGCGATATATGCGGAGGGTGTCGGAACTATAAAGATGTTCCTTCCCGATTTTGCCAATATCGGTGTCGCGTTCGATAACTACAAGAACGTGCTCATTGATTACGATATCTGGAAATACGCGCTGAACAGCTTTATCTACGCGGCTGTGGTCATAGTGCTCAACATTCTGATAAACGGACTCGCGGGCTACGCTATGGCGAAGCTCACCTTCCCGGGAAAGAAGCTACTGTCGTTCCTGATAATCTTCCTTATTGTCGTACCCGTTGAAACCTCTATTATACCCCTTTATTCAATAGTTAAGGTTATGCTCGGGTTGAAAAAGCAGATGTCGGTTATCGGTGTTATATTACCCGCGGCGATAAGTATATTCAACATTTTCCTTTTCATGCAATTCTTCCAGAATATTCCCAAGGAATATGAGGAGGCGGCGCGTATGGACGGAGCGAATACTCTCGGAGTTTTCTTCAAGGTTATAATGCCTCTTTCCAAGCCCATACTCGCGACGGTAGCGGTATTCTGCTTCATCGGCGTCTGGAACGATTATCTCTGGCCCTCGATGATACTCCCTGCCGCTAACGACGGCTCCTGGCCTCTGACTCCGATACAGACCGCGCTGATAGCTATAACGAGCACCCCGAATATTACGACGGGTCAGGTTATGGCGTCGCTGGTTATCACAAGTATTCCTATTTTCGTAATTTACGTTGCGGCACAAAAATATATTGTACAAGGCTTTGGCACGTCCGGGCTTAAAATGTGAGGATTTATGAAGATTAAAAAGCTTTTATCACTTATACTGCTATTGAGTATGCTGCTTTCTCTTCTCGCCGGCTGTAAGAACAACAAGCCCGACGATGAGCCGAAAGACGAGCCTGCCGATACGGTTACAGATTACAAGGAAACGCTTGCTCTCTACTACTCGCTCGACGAGGCAAGCGGCAGTCTTGCTAAGGATTCTGTCAGCGGATTTGATTATACGATAAACTACGTATTCAACAAAGAAAATGCTGACAGCCTTTTCAAGGAGCCAAACGACCCCTTGAGAAGACCCGGTGTTAAGGGTAATTCCTTATATATGGACGGCTTTTCAAACAACATAGTTAACACAGACTTTGAGACACCCTCCACGGCGATAACGATGTCCGCCTGGGTTGCTCCCAGAGTTTTCGAGAACATAGTTCACTACGACGGCGCGTCGGACGCGGCAGGTCACACCCGTATGACCTCTATACTCAACAAGGGTGATATAGAGATGTGCGAGGGCTTCCTGCTCGGCTACGGCAGACTCGGTATGTGGGGCATACAGCTTGCTCTTCACAACGAGGAAACCGCCGAGGACTTCGTGGTTGGCTTCTACGACCCGATGAACGCCCTTCCCCTCTACGAGTGGTCGCACGTTGCGGTTGCATTTGACGGCGAGAGCGGCTATATCGGTCTGTTCTTCAACGGCGAGAAGTCCTACGAGGCTATAATCCCCGAGCTTGCCTCAACAAAAATAATTTACACCGAGGAGCCTCTCAGAGTAGGCTGCTACGTCAGCCCTCAGATTGAGTTCGGTATCAAAAGACAGATGATTTCGGGTCTTCTTGACGAGGTGCAGATTTATTCCTCTGCTCTCACTCCCAAGGATGTCCGCGATATATACAACGATACCGACACCGAGGCACCCCACCCCCAGCTTGACTGGAAGGATATAGCGCTTGATTCCTCCGTATATGAGGGCGACCGCTACCGTCCTCAGTATCACGCTCTTCCTCCCGCAGTATGGATGAATGAGCCCCATTCCCCCTTCTACTACAAGGGTATGTATCACGTATTCTATCAGCACAACCCCGCAGGACCCTACTGGTCACAGATTCGCTGGGGACATATCGTCAGCAGAGATATGATTCACTGGGAGTACGTCAAGGACGCTGTCGTTCCTACCGCGGGCATCTGCCCCGAGGGTATCTGGACGGGCGGCGCCTGCATCGGCCCTGACGGCACACCCTGGCTTGCTATCACGGCGGGTACTAATCTGTACGGAAATCCCAACCACGGCGGTCAGAACGTAGCTTTCGCTCACGCTAAGGACCCGAACGACCCCTACCTTTCCGAGTGGGTAGTTGAGGATAAGCTGGTTATCACTCAGCCCAACGACAATACTCAGGGAGAAAGAGAGCAGTTCCGTGACCCCTTCGTCTGGTATGACGACGGCACCTACTATATGATGGTTTCCACCTCTATTCCCAACGCGGGCGGCTCGGCTGTTATCTACACCTCCGAGAATATGAGAGAATGGAACCACCGCGGCTACCTCTATGAGTGCGATATTAACAGATATCCCGAGCAGGGCGCTCACTGGGAGTGCGTGGTTATGCTTCCCATCAGCACCAAGGACGGCTCGCAGACCAAGTACATTCTCTTTGACTGTCCCCAGTACACCGTAGACGGCTACACCGTTGAGTGCTACTACTGGATTGGAACCTTTGACAAGAACACCTGCAGATTTATTCCCGACGACCATCAGCCCAAGCTCTTTGATATGGGCGTTGGCGTATTCACAGGTCAGAACGGCTTCTGCTATCTCACCGAAGAGGATATAGCTAACGGAAAGACCAGCTACGAGGAGGGTCGCACCATAGTTTACGCGATAGCTCAGGGTAAGGACGCGGGTACCGCGCAGAACTACACCGCGGGCTGGGCGCACAACTTCGCTATGCCTATCGAGCTGTGGCTCTCGGATGACGGAAAAACCGTTATGCGTCAGCCTGTCACCGAGCTCGAGAGTCTCAGAGAGGAAACCCTCTACACCTACGAGGGCGAGGGAAAAACCGCAGACGAGATTAACAGCGAGATTTCGGATATCCGCGGCGATATGCTCGAAATCAGAGCGAAATCGAGCTTGACCCTTCGAATCCCTTCTATTCCGCAGGTCTGTACGTCAGATACAACCCCAACGTAGTTGGTATCGAGACCGAAAAGACCGCTATCAAGTTCTCCAACACAGGCGTTATAGTTGACGGCACCGAGTCCTCAATGCTCGATTACGTCAGCCACAGACCCAGTCATAACTGGGACGTAGTCAAGAAGGAATATGAGATAACCATTCTTCTTGACCGCTCTATGCTCGAGGTTTATATCGACGGCGTTATGAGCTTCACAATGAGAGTTTATCCGAAGTACGGAGACTCCGATTATCTCAAGATATTCGACAACAATGCTAATATTAAATTTACCGAGCTTCACATCTACCGTATGGGCAGCGCGTACAGCGATACTGTGACACCTCCCTACTACGGCAACGTTGGAAATCTCGGTGACTTGGGGGAGGATATATGAAAAGAAGAATAATTGCACTGATAAGCCTCTTAGCAATACTCCTTTCCTCTCTCGGCTTGTCCGCCTGCAAGGACAAGAACGAGCCCGCGCCTCAGCCCGAGCCCGAGAAGATCGACTCTGTTCTGAACGGCGGATTTGAATCCGCCGACCTCTCGGGCTGGACGGTTGAGTACGGAGATGCCTTTGACGATGACTGCGTTTGTTCGACTAAGACCTTCTCCTTTGATAACGACCCCAACCACAACCTCCTGTCCATCAATCACACGGGCAACTGGTACCTTACGGGAAAGGGCTATCACGGCAAGTACTCCTATGCAAGAACGGGCGCTATCCGCTCGACTGTATTCACAGTCCCGAGTGACGGCGTTATCAGCCTGAAGATTGCGGGAGGCGCGCTTGCAGTAGGCAAAAACTCGGACGCGCCTCTTAAGGCGAAGGAAAAAATCTGCTTCGTCGGCTTCTATCTCGCTGAAAACGACAGAATGATAGCGATGCAGACCAACGAGTTCTTCCACGAGCACACCGAGGATTACATTATCCCCGAAAGATACGCCGCAGGCGTATATAACACCGACAACTTCTACGAGTATTATCTCGACCTTTCCGATTATAAGAATCAGGAAATCTATATCAGAATAGTTGATAACGACGATAACCCCTACTACGGCTACATAGCCGTTGACGACATCAGAGTCGGCGAATACGCTGACCCACAGGTTGAGGGAATATTCTTCACCAAGGTTACCGACTATGTAACCGACGCTACCGCTCCCTCTCAGTATGAAATCAAGAACGGCGACTTCGAGCTTGGCTCTCTCGCGGGTTGGACGGTTGTTGAGGGCGACGCCTTCTCCAACGAGGGAGTCAACACCGAGAGCGTATGGTGGAATGAAAATATCACCTATTCCCGTGACGGAGATTATCACTACGGCAAGTATATGCCCGCCGCTACGGGCGTTATGCGCTCGTCGGAGTTCGTGCTCGGCGGCTCGGGCTACGTCAGCTTCAAGCTCGGCGGCTGCTCGGACAACAGCAAGACCTACATAAGATTTATGCTTAAGGTGGGCGACGAGGCAATCGAGGTTGCCAGATACTCCAACTTCAAATATTGGAACTATCAGTTCCCCTACGTACAGAACGGAATGAAGCTTCTCAATCTGGTTCAGTACTACGCAGACCTCTCCAAATACCTCGGACAGACGATGTATATCGAGGTTGTGGACAACAATTCTTCTCCCGACGATCTTGGCTGTATCACTCTTGACAGCATCAAGACCTATTGGGAGGAAAAGCCTATCTGGTATAACAGCGAGTCCTTCCTTGCCGCGTACGATACGGATATTATGCCCGAGAGCGAATATCAGATTACCAACGGCGGCTTTGAGACCGGCGACCTGACAGGCTGGACCCTCGAGGGTGACAAGATCGGTATCGTAACCAACGCTTCCGGCTGGTGGGCAGAAAACCTTCCCTACAACAAGAAGGGTTCATATCTGTTCTCCGGTATCGTTAACGAGGGCGCGGGCGTGCTTGAGTCCAACAAGGGTACCCTCACGAGCTCCGCATTCACCGTTGGCGGCGCGGGCTATATCACCTTCATGCTTGGCGGCGGCGGCAATCCTCTTGAGTGCTACGTATCTATCATAGACGCAGAGACCGGAGAGGAGCTCGTACGCTACGCTAACAGACTCTTCAATGATAAGGGCATTGGAATAATCAACAACGGTAGTAACCTTGCCAATATGATATGGTACAAGGCTGACCTCTCCGAGTATATGGGAAGAAGCCTTAAGATTCGGATAGTTGACAACGCTGTCAACAACTGGGGCTTAATCACCGCGGACAGCTTCGTAACCTACTACAAGGAGGCGGCAGGCGTGCCCGATAAGGCGAATATCGCTATCGATATCAAGCCCGAGCCAAAGCCCGACACTATTCTTGGAGAAAACGACAAGTACCAGGTGCTCAACGGCGACTTTGAGACCGGCGACCTGACAGGCTGGACGCTTTCGAGCGATATCGGCTACGTATCGGGACAGGACGTCTTCTGGAAGAACGCAGATAAGCCCTATAACAAGGACGGCAGCTACCTGTTCACAGGTATCGAGGACGTTATGGGCAGTATGGAGGCGGCAAAGGGTACTCTCACCAGCTCCACCTTCACCGTTGGCGGCTGTGGCTTTATCACCTTCAAGCTTGGCGGCGGATATAACCCCGAGTGCTATATCGAGAGTGTTGACGCCGAAACGGGCGAGGCAATAGCGAAGTACCACAACGACAATACCGATAACAACGAGGGCAGAATGTTCCTCTTCAAGGCAGACCTCACAAGCTTCATGGATAAAGAGGTATATATCCGAGTAGTTGATAACGCAGAGAATGCCTGGGGTTGCCTTGCTGTTGATAGCTTTATCACACACTACACCTCGATAGAGGAGCTCCCCGAGGCTACTCTTATCGGAAGCAAGATTTAATCGGTATTTATTCGCAACAACAAATTCTCTAAAGAAAGGAGTTAATATGCGAAACAGAAAAAACTCCGCTTATACCCCTGCGGAGCTTGAAATTATCCCTCTCGAGTACAGTGATATACTGACTCTCTCACAACCCGATCAGGAAAAGGATCAAAACGAAGACAATGACTGGTAGCTCTATCTCGCGCATCAAAAAATTTATTTGAAAGGAATATAGAAATGAAAAAAATGAATTATGCAAGAATTCTTATTCTTGTACTCTCCATCGCGCTTCTTATCGGCTCTGTTGTGTGCGTCAGTGCGGCAGCAGAGGATCTTGGCACCAAGGGTCAGTTCGGCGCTATATCGATTAACTACGGCGATAAGATATACGTTCGCGTCGAGGTTAACGCGACCGAGGAAGAAATTACAAACGGCGACGTCGTTGTTTCCTACACTCTCAACGGCGAAACCAAGGACGCAACCTTCTTTGAGACCGACGGCGATCACGTTTGGGTGGTTACCGAGGGTATCGCGGCGTACGATCTTGCCAAGGAGCTTGTATTCAGCTCCAAGGTTGGTGACGCTCAGGTTGAACAGAATCGCACCTACAGCGTAGCACAGTTCCTCTACAAGATGCTCTATACCAACAGCGGTATATCCGAGGAATACAGAAATCTCTACGAGTCCCTTCTCGCATACGGCAAGGCGGCTCAGATAGCCCTCAACAAGAACACCGACAAGCTTGTTACCGACTCCACTCTCGTTTTCACCGAGAACGCTGACGTTAAGCTTGACGGCGAGAGCTTCGCATTCGCTCCCGGCAGTGACCTCAAGAGCGTTACTCCCGAATTTATCGGAACCGCTCCCCAATACAAGGAGCTCGAGGGTTGGAAGATTAAGGTTGAGGGCGAAGAAGAAGCAAAAGCAGTTGGTCTCACCTTCGACTGCTCGGGCGTTGTTAAGGTTCTCGAGCCTGTATGGATAGATGAAGATCCCTCTCAGTTCACTCTTGTGAACGGCGGCTTCGAGAACGGACTTGAGGGCTGGACTCTCGTTGGAAATATCGGCGGCGTCAGCGATGCTACTCACTATTGGGTAGGCGACTCTGAGAGCGCTGAAGGCTTTGCCTTCGGTATGGACGGCGAGAAAATGTTCTCCGCTTATGTCGACGGCGCTTCTGAGGGAGCGGTCGGAACTCTTACCTCCTCCAGCTTTATCGTAGGCGGCTCGGGATTTGTTACCTTCAAGCTCGGCGCTATGAGAGACGGCAACTACGTATACGTTGACGTCGTTGACGCAGAAAGCAAGGAAATTCTCGCTCGCTACTACAACGGCAACTGGGCAGAGAGAACCAACGACGTTAAGAGCGGTTGTACTCTCGTTGCTTACAAGGCAAACCTCTCCGCATTTATGGGCAAGGAAGTATTCTTCCGTATCAGCGATAACGCAGACAGCGGATACGGCTTGTTCTTCGCAGACAGCTTCAACACCTACTATACCAGCGAGCCCGTAGACTTCGCAGATGCGACTCCCGTTGATTATGAGGTTTCCGGAACCATCTATGACGTATTCAACGGTGGCTTTGAGTACGGTGACAACAGAGGCTGGTGGAACGTTGGCGAGCCCGGCGCAGTAACGGGCGCTGACGCATTCTTCTCCGGCGTAGCATACGGCAAGGACGGCGACTTCCTTTACAGCGGCGTTGAGGATCACGGCGCAGGCAACGGCAGAGAGCGCAACACCGGTGTGCTCACAAGCTCTGTCTTTGAGATTGGCGGTACGGGTTACATATCCTTTATGCTTGGCGGTGGCGGTCACAGACTCTGCTTCGTTCAGGTAGTCGATGCTGTAACCGGCGAGGTTCTTGCAAGATATCACCAGCAGGCAATGGAAGATGCAGTCCTCAAGACCTATGTTGCAGACCTCTCCGCATATATCGGTAGAACTGCAAGAGTTCAGGTTATTGACCAGGCGCAGAACAACTGGGGATGCGTATCCTTTGATAACGTTGTTACCTACTATCCCGAAGGCAAGGCGCTTCCCGATGGCGCTATAACTGCAAACGATATTTATAGTGGACTTACTAATGAAATTGTTAACGGCGGCTTTGAGAACGGTCTTGATGGCTGGGACGTATACGTTTACGAAGGCGAAAGCCTTGGCGCTGTAACAGAGGCAGAGCCTAATTCTGAGTATTACACCAAGAATGACGGCATCAAGGATGGAAACCTGTTCACCTTCTGGCATCCCGCTAATAACGATGAGGGCGGTAAGGGTACTCTGACAAGCTCGCTCTTCAGACTCGAGGGCGGCTCCTTCGTCTCCTTCAAGTTTGGTGGAGCAGGCGGTGGCATCAACCACGGCGTATTTATTCAGCTTGTAAGAGTCGACGGTACTGTAATAGCAACCTTCTATAACGATGCTGAGGGTAAGGATAATACAAAAATGAACGCTTACTTCTATCAGTATAACGGCGAAGAGGTAGACTGCTTCATCAGAGTCGTTGATAACGCTAACAGCAACTACGGTGGCTTCGTGCTTGACTCCTTCAAGGTGGATGAGAGCGCTCCCGAGGGCTACCTCGAAGCAATTCAGTAAGCTGAAAATCAATCCAAATTATTAACCGAGAATATCTCCCCTGCCCTGCCCGGCTCGGCGGGGGAGAAGCAAAAAAACATTTCCCGGGGAGCATAAGATAATGAAAAAATCATTTATAAAAAACAGCTTGATTGCAATTCTGCTCACTTTTCTGATTGCGCTGACTGCTGTTGGTTGCGGTCCCGATAACACAGACGACCCCGACACCCCTGACGTTCCCGTTGATCCTGTCGCGGTAGACCTGACTGCTCTTGGCGAAGAAATCGCCCTCGAGATAACCGAGCAGGGTGACTACACCGCTGACTCGTATAACAGCTACAAATCAAAGCTCGGAGAGGCTAAGGCTCTCTTTAACAACGCAGAGGCTACGCAGGAGGCGGTTGACGCTATGACCGCCGCTCTGACCGAGGCGCGTCTTTCGCTCACCGTAAGGCGTGTTGTGGCTGTCGCGGGCGCGGATAAGACGCTTGAGCTTGAAGAAGGCGAGACGGTGGAAATTGTCCTTTCCGATTTCGTCAATACAAGCGGTCTTAGCAAAATCACCTATGAGGTCAAATCAAGCAGCGACGTCCTGTCACTCAGCTCGGTTTCGGGCGGTAAATTCACCGTCACGGCAGGCGAGGTCGACAGCGTTGCCTTCGCAACCGTTACTATCACCGTTTTTTATAACGGCGAAAACGCGTGTCAGGTTGAAATCACAGCGCAGGTGGGCGGCAAAACTAACTCCGTCCCCGGACTCGTGCCCGACGATAACGTGGACACAGACTGGTAAGTTAACCCTTTACTAAACTAAGAAAGATTTACTATGACTATTACTAAAACTAAGGAACCTGCTTTCCACATTACAGGAGAGGTTGGTTGGATAAACGACCCAAACGGCTTGATATATTATAAAGGTCAATATCACGTATTTTTTCAGTATTATCCCGAGGACACCAAGTGGGGCCCTATGCACTGGGGACACGTTGTCAGCGACGATTTAACCAACTGGAAATATATGCCTATCGCTCTTTATCCCGGAGATGACTTTGACAAGAACGGTTGCTTTTCGGGTAGCGCTATTATACACGACGGAAAGCTGTGGCTTATGTACACCGGCTTCATCGAGAACGAGGGTGGCGAGAGCATAAGACAGGTTCAATGTCTTGCAGAAAGCGAGGACGGCGTCACCTTTAAGAAGCACGGTATAGTTATTGGAGAGGATAAGCTCCCCGCGGGCTACGCTCCCTGTGACTTCCGCGACCCGAAGGTGTGGCGCCACGGCGACTTCTTCTGGTGTATCGTTGCGGCAAGGAAAACCGAGGGAAAAGGCAGAATACTTCTCTTTAAATCAAGCGATTTATTTGGCTGGGAGCTTGTGAACGACCTCTTTGACGCAGATTCCGCCGGAAAAATGATTGAGTGCCCCGACTACAACGAGGAGCTGGGCTGCCTGTTCTTCTGCGAGCAGTATCAGCCGAGCGAAAACGGTATTCATCTCAATATACATAGCTGTCGCTGGTGCACGGGAAGAATAGATTATTCCACAGGAAGATTTGTCGAGAAGGCGCGCGGTATTGTAGACTACGGCTTTGATATCTACGCTCCGCAGTCCTTCGCAGGCGAGCATCTATTTATGGGCTGGCTCAATATGTGGGACAGAAGCGTTCCCTCGGCAAAATACGGCTTTGCAGGTATGCTCACAGTACCGAGAACGATGGCGATAAAGGACGGAAGGCTGTATCAGGAGCCCAAGGTCAGCACCACCGAGGTATTTAGGACTACCCTTTCCGACAGGATCTACGATAAGGCTGTCACGGGTGTTATCACCGTTCGTGCGACGGGTCTTGAGGCGCTTGAATTAAAGCTGCGCACAGACGGCAAAAATTCCACCTCCCTTGTCCTTTCGAATGGCGAGTGGGTATTTGACCGCTCGGGCTCGGGCGAGGCTATAACAGGCGAGGAAAAGGACGCTGATTCGCTCGCAGGTATTCGCCGTATGCCATACTCCGCCTCGGACGAGGTAACTCTGACTATCGTTATGGATGAGTTTTCCGTGGAGATTTTTGAGGACGGCAGAGCTATGTCCTCGACGATTTATCCCCCCGAGGGCGCAGACGGCATAGAGCTTACCGTTAAGGCAGATAGCTGTGAATACACAAGAGCAGACGTCAATCTGAAATAATTAAACAAAAAAACGAGCAGTGAGTTAACACTGCTCGTTTTCTAATATCGCGCTCAAGCGGGGGCGCTTGGCTGCTCGTTTGACACGGGGTGGCCCTTTTTTATTTTCTTATGCTTGTTTTGGTGTCATTTTCCCGTTTTAATAGCCCTCTATGCAAGACGGCTCACATAATCATTGACAGAGCTGTCGGTTTTTTTGGGCGTTTCCTTTCTCCACGAGTCATTCCCCCCGCACCATCAAAATACAATCCTCACACAGACGGAAGGAAGCTGTGTCCGATATTATCCTACCGCACAGCGCTGACGCGTTCAGTGGGGGTTATACGAATTGCGCCGCCCTCAGAGCTGATTTTTAAAGGTGTGTCTGTAGTTATTGATAGCTCCTCTCTCAGAGGTTTCGGTATAACCAATCTCCCCAGCCCATCAATCCTTGCTTCCTTCATCTCTTCCTCCAACGGTATATTATGTATACATTATATATTGTATGTGTCTACTCGTCAAATACAAAAAAATATATAATTATCTTATTGATACATTACATAACGTGAGGATAAGAAATGAAGCTTCGTATACTTGATATTCTTAAGGAAAAGGGCAAAACCAAATATTGGCTGTATATACAGCTCGGTCTTAGCTATCAGAATTTTAACAACATTGTCAACAACAAGACGAAGGGGATAAAATTCGAGAATTTAAAGGCTATATGCGACATTCTTGAATGTACTCCGAACGATTTGTTTGAGGAATACTGCGAGAGGCGCTGAGCGAGATAAGCACCGACGCATATATGGCTTATTTTTAGCCATAAAATAATTAAAGGGTACGGCATTTTCGCCGTACCCTTTTTCGCTTCGGAGTGACTCCTATGTATTTTTATTTTCTTATGCTGGTTTCGGTAGCCTTCTCGAAGATATGAATTGCCTCCTCGTCAAAGCCGAGAATAATCTCGCTGTGGCGCTGGGGGTTCTTCTTGAGCTTCGCCGCGGCGGTGATGCTCGTCGCGCTCTTTTCGATATCAGCCTCTGCGTTAAGGTCCATATTGGCGTAGATTATAGTTTCGTTGCCGAGAGCCTCGATGACCTCGACC
>JAFTST010000009.1 GCA_017467165.1 Clostridia bacterium
CACTACCTCGACGGAATGTTCGTTATGGGCGACCCCGACGACTACACCAAGGAGTGCTTCGCGCTCCGTCCTATGACCTGCCCCTTCCAGTATCAGGTATTCCTCAACACGAAGCGCTCCTACCGCGAGCTTCCTATGCGACTCGGCGAGACCTCCACCCTTTTCAGAAACGAGGACAGCGGCGAGATGCACGGTCTTATCCGCGTGCGTCAGTTCACCATATCCGAGGGACATCTCATTCTCCGTCCCGAGCAGCTCGCTGAGGAGTTCCGCGGCTGCTTTGAGCTGGCTAAATACTGCCTTGAAACACTCGGTCTGTGGGAGGGCTGTACCTTCCGCTTCTCGCAGTGGGACCCCAAGAGAACCGACAAGTACGAGGGCACGCCCGAGCAGTGGAACGAGGCACAGGGAATTATGGAGAAGCTCCTCGACGAAACACTCGGCAGAGAGAACTACGTTGTCGGAATTGACGAGGCGGCGTTCTACGGCCCCAAGCTCGACATTCAGTACAAGAACGTCTTCGGAAAAGAGGACACCATAGTCACAATCCAGGTAGATATGCTCCTCGCCAAGAAGTTCGGTATGGAGTACACCGACAGGGACAACACTATGAAGACCCCCTACATCATTCACAGAACCTCGATGGGCTGCTACGAGAGAACTCTGGCGCTCCTTCTTGAGAGATACGCGGGAGCTCTTCCCCTCTGGCTCGCTCCCACGCAGGTTACAGTTATCCCCGTGGTTAACGACTTCGCAGACTACGGCGCAGAGGTCGTAGCCAAGCTCAAGGCGCACGGAATCCGCGCTGAGCTCGACGACAGAAACGAAAAGCTCGGCTACCGCATCCGCGAGGCTCAGCTCTCGAAGGTGCCCTATATGGTAGTCGTAGGCGAGGACGAGATGAACGCGGGAGGCGTTACCGTCAGGGCGCGCGTTGAGGGCGAGGGCGGAAAATTCTCGCTTGACGACTTTTTATCGAAGCTCCTCTCCGAGATAGACTCGAAGAAGCACTGATGTACAAAATGTAAATTAAAGCTTACTTTTTCGGAAAATACCCCCACCCGTGTGAAAATTCGGGCTGTGGGGTATTTTCTTTTCGGACGAAGCTCCCGTCGAAAAATAAAGATAATATACACTTGAAAAAATCCGTCGTATATGATAAAATATCTAAGATAATATACTTTTATCTTCGGAGGACAGGCTTGACAAGACTAATAAGATACCTCAGGGGATATATCAAGGAATCGGTGCTCGGGCCGCTTTTCAAGCTGTGCGAGGCGAGCCTTGAGCTTATAGTCCCCCTTATAATAGCGGCGATAGTTGACCGCGGCATCGGCGGCGCTGACCGCCCTTATATTCTCAGAATGTGCCTGCTGCTCGTGCTTATGGGCGGCGTCGGGCTTGCCTTTTCGGTGACGGCGCAGTATTTTTCCGCCAAGGCATCGGTCGGCTTCGTCAGTAGGGTTCGCTCTGCTCTTTTTTCAAAGGTGCAGTCGCTGTCCTACTCGGACATTGACAGACTCGGCACGGGAACGGTTATCACCCGAATGACCGCCGACGCCTCAAGGGTACAAAACGGACTCAATCTGACCCTCCGTCTGCTTCTGCGCTCGCCCTTCGTGGTCTTCGGCGCTATGATTATGGCATTCACCATTGACGTTAAGTCCGCTCTGACCTTCGCGGCGGTCATTCCCCTGCTCTCGCTGGTGGTTTTCGGAATTATGCTGATAACTATGCCTATGCACAAGAGCGTGCAGAGGAGCACCGACGGAATACTCTCGACAACCAGAGAAAACCTCGAGGGCGCGAGGGTTATCCGCGCGTTCCGCAGGGAGAATGCGGAAATTCTCGAGTTTTCAGAGAAAAACGACACTCTCACACAGGTACAAAAGCGCGTCGGACGCATATCCGCCCTGCTCAACCCCCTGACCTACGTTCTTATAAATTTCGCTATACTTATCCTCATAGATACAGGCGCTGTGCAGGTCAATCTCGGAAATCTCTCGCAGGGACAGGTGCTCGCGCTGTACAACTATATGTCGCAGATTTTAGTCGAGCTTATCAAGCTCGCTAACCTGATAATATCCATATCCAAGGCTCTGGCGTCGGCATCAAGAATTGCCGACCTGCTTGAAATCGAATCCACCGAGCCCTCGGGCACCTCCTGCGAGCCTCTTTCGTCAGAGGTGGCACTTGAGATGAGCGGTGTGAGCGTCAGATACGCAGGCGCGAGAGAGCCCGCCCTTGAGGGCGTCAGCCTTTCGGCTCTGCCGGGCGAAACTATCGGAATTATTGGCGGCACGGGCTCGGGAAAGAGCACGCTTATCAACCTCATACCCGCCTTCTACCCTGCCGAGCGCGGTGAGGTCAGGGTTTTCGGGCGCGAGGTGTCCGAGTATAACCCCGCTTATCTTCGCGGAATGATTGGAATTTGTCCGCAGAGGGCGGTGCTGTTCCGCGGAAGCATCAGGGATAACCTCAGATGGGGAAACGAGAGCGCGAGCGACGAGGAGCTCTACGAGGCTATCACAACGGCTCAGGCGCTGGACGTTGTCAACGCTAAGGGCGGTCTTGACGCTATGATTGAGGAGGGCGGAAGAAACCTCTCCGGCGGACAGCGTCAAAGGCTGACTATCGCCAGAGCTCTTGTCGGAAATCCAAGGATACTTATACTCGACGACGCGGCGAGCGCTCTTGATTTCGCCACGGACGCCGCCCTGCGCCGCGCTATACGCGATATGAGGGGAGAGAGGACGGTATTCATCGTTTCGCAGAGGGCATCGTCGGTTATGCACGCCGATAAGATACTCGTGCTCGACGACGGCGCTGTCGTAGGCTACGGACAGCACGACAGCCTGCTTCTCGACTGCCCTGTCTATCGGGAGATATATGAAACACAGTTTGGCGGAGGTGATGGCAATGGCTAAAGGCAACACCAAAAGCGGCACTCTTAAGAGGGCTCTCTGCTATATCGGAAAATACAAGCTCCTTCTGCCTGTGACTGCGCTTTTCGCTATCCTCACCGTCGCCCTGACGCTGTATATTCCCGTGCTCGTGGGCGATGCGCTCGACCTGATAATCGGCGAGGGGCTGGTTGACCTCGGGGGCGTTCTGAAAATACTCTCCCTCGCGGCTATCCTCATAGGCCTTACCGCTCTTTTCCAATGGATAATGAGCACTATAAATAACAGAATCACCTTCCACGTCGTCAGGGATATAAGAAACGACGCCTTCCGCAAGCTTGAGAGCCTGCCACTCTCCTACGTTGACTCGCACCCGAGCGGCGAGGTGGTTAACAGAATTATCAACGACGCCGAGCAGCTTGCCGACGGACTTCTCCTGGGCTTCACACAGCTGCTGACGGGCGTGCTCACCATAGTCGGCACTCTCGGAATAATGCTGTATCTGAACTGGATTGTGGCTCTTGTCGTCTTCATTCTGACGCCTATGTCGCTATTCATAGCGAAATTCATCGCCTCCCGCACCTACAATATGTTCAGAATGAGAGCCGAGAGCGAGGCCGCGGCTACCTCGTATATCGGCGAGATAATCGGCAACCAGAAGATTGTCAAGGCATTCTGCCGCGAGAATGAGGCACAGGAGGAGTTCGACGCACTCAACGACCGGCTCGGCGCTCATTCGCTGCGCGCGATATTCTTCTCCTCTCTGACAAATCCCGTGACAAGATTTGTCAACAGCGTGGTGTACGCGGCGGTTGCTCTCTTCGGTGCGATTATGGCTGTGTCGAATCCTCTCAAAGAGGGCGGTATTGTCGCTCTGATAAGCGTTGGCGAGCTCGCCGCGCTTCTGTCCTACGCTAACCAATATACGAAGCCGTTCAACGAGATTTCGGGCGTTGTAACCGAGTTTCAGAACGCTCTCGCCTGCGCGGCGAGAATACTCGAGCTTATAGACGAGGAGCCTGAGATACCCGACGCGCCCGACGCCGTGGAGCTTTCGGTCAGGGAGGGCAACGTGAGCCTTCGGGACGTGAGCTTTTCCTACACTCCCGACCGTCCTCTTATCGAGGGGCTGTCGGTTGACGCGCTCTCGGGACAGAGGGTTGCTATCGTCGGACCTACGGGCTGTGGAAAAACCACGCTTATCAACCTTCTTATGCGCTTCTACGACGTGACGGGCGGCTCAATTCTCGTCGACGGCGAGGATATAAGAGGAGTGACGAGAAGGAGTCTGAGGCAAGGCTACGGCATGGTGCTTCAGGAGACCTGGCTCTCCCCCGCCTCGATAAAGGAAAATATAAGGCTCGGAAGACCCGAGGCGACCGACGAGGAGGTTATCTCGGCGGCGAAGGCGGCGCACGCGCACAGCTTTATAAAAAGGCTGAAGGACGGCTACGATACCCTCGTCGGCGAGGGGGGCGAGGAGCTCTCCGCGGGTCAAAGGCAGCTCATCTGCATAGCGAGGGTTATGCTTTCACTACCGCCGATGCTTATACTCGACGAGGCAACCTCGTCTATTGACACGCGCACCGAGATAAAGATTCAGCGCGCCTTCGCCAAGATGATGGAGGGCAGAACGACCTTCGTCGTGGCGCACAGGCTTTCAACTATAATGGACGCCGACCTTATACTCGTTATGCGCGACGGAAATATAGTTGAGATGGGAAGGCACGGGGAGCTTCTCGAGAGGGGCGGCTTCTACTCCTCGCTCTATAACAGCCAATTCGCTCACTAGCACCCTGAGGGCGCTTCGGGGCGCTTCTCTGCCGCGCACGCACAAAATATACCAAATCTGTTGCATTGGCGAAAAAACTATGATAAAATAAGCTTGTAAGGTCCTATCTCGGAAAAGGGGAACGGGTTATGAGAGCTCACAAGAGGATATACAATGTAATTATAGAAGAAATCGAGCGAGGCGCAGGAAGACGGTGCGAGCTCATTGACAGGGCTGTCGCGCGGCTTGTCGGCGAGGGCGGCACTCACGAGGAGCGCTCGCTTGTCAGAGGCGAGGTCGGAGCCATGCTTAATGAAATGGAGGAAAACGGAGTTATCTCCGCTGTAACCGACAGCTACGCGCTTAACACCAGCCGTCCTATCGCTCTCAGGGCGGAAAACTGCGAAAGGGAGATAATCACCCTGCTCCGCGGCGGCGCTATGACGAAGGCGACAATCAGGGACAGGCTCGAGAAATTCTTCGGCACGGATAAGACCGCTACCCTGCGCGACGACCAGACGCTGTACAGCCTTATCGGGCAGGTACTGAAGCGGCTGACAACGCTCGGCGTTATAGTCCTCTCGGAGGGAAAATACTCGATAGCTCCCGAAAAGGCGGCAAGAGTGGACGATATTTCCGCCCTGCTCTCGCTGAAGGCTGATTTTATCACCCGACTGCACTCGAAGGGCGGCGAGTTCTTCGAGCACTACATAATGACCCTTCTCGCCAAGTATATGGCGAAGCACGGCAAGACGGTTCTCGACTGTCGAACCCTTGGCGGAGCGCAGGACGGTGGGATTGACGGAATTTTGAAGACTGTCGACGGTCTTGGCTTTCGTGAGACGGTGATGGTACAGGCGAAAAATCGCATAGAGCTGACGAACGAAACGGTAGTGCGCGGCTTCTACGGAGCGGTCTGCGCGGCGCAGGGCTCGAGAGGAGTATTCGCCACCACCTCGGACTTTCACCCGTCGGCGCACGCGTTTCTCGAGAGCATTGACAACTGCGTTGGCGTCAACGGCGAAAAAATATTCATGATGGCGATAGAGTGTCAGTATGGCACGAGGCGCCGCGGCGGAAAATACTATATCGATACGAAAATATTATAAGGGGAATGAAAATGACGATTAACGAGGCAAAAATCCGACTTGACGAGGAAATGAAGTATGCTGACAGCCTTCTTTCCGATATTGACGGAATAAAATACTACGCGAGAGTGGACGAAACCACCCGCGACGACGACGGTGAGGTACGCACGGTATTCCTTTTCGGCGCGATAATGCTCGCGACTCCCGAGATGGAGGACGAGGACAGGGTGTATCTCTCTCTTGACGCGGAGATAGACATCAACGATAATATCGACACCGCTACCTTCGAGGCTGACGCGGCAAAGCTGCGTGCGAGGCTTGAGAAAATCAGGGAGCGCCTTCTTTCCGCAGAGGATAAGGCTGCCGAGATAGCGGCTATCGGCAAGGATATCGACCGCGAGATAGACGAGGAATACAGAGCCGAGATTGAGAGGCTCAACGCATCCACCAAGCACAATCTCAAGGTTGCTATGATGGGCGCGGCGCTTCTTCTCGTTGTAGCCGCAGTCTGCATTCTTGTCAAGATACTCTTCTGATATGACACTCGAATGCGCTGTTGAAAGAATGACCGAGGCGGCGGAGCTTGCCGCGGTGAAGCTGAGAGCGGCGGGGGCTTTGGTCAGCGTCGCCGTAGAATATCTGAGCTCCTACTTGAAGACGGTGGATGAGGCTCACGCGAAATTCGTCACCGTTTCGCTTGTCATCACCTCGGACGGTATTCCCGAGGACGAGGAATACTGCATATCCATGGGCGCGGAGCTCAGGCGAGGAAATATAGACTCAGAGAGGCTGGAGTGCGATATTCTGAAATTTGAAAAGCTCGTTGCCGAGGCGGAGGGCAGAATTTCTGCTGTCGAGAATAAGCGAGAGGCTATAACCGCGCTTGCGGCAGAGGCAGCCGCGGAGTTTGATAGACTCGTGGCGAAGCTCAACGAGGACCACAGAAAAGGGAGAATTATCTCGGCTATCGGTATGGCGCTCGTCATTATCGGCGTCATCCTGCTCTTTATCGTCGCAACGCTGGAGGGCTTGAAATAATGGCTCTCGATTTCTCAAAATACACGAAAAGAGGCGAGTCCTGCTGTGAGAGCTGTGAATACTACCTCGAGGACGGCATAGACGGCGAATACTACTGCTCTCTGTCGCTTGACGAGGACGAGATGATTGAGTATCTTGGCGGCAACTCGGGCGGCTGTAAGTACTACAAATACTACGACGAATACAAGAGCGTCAATAAGCAGATATGAGGTCAACAGCCTCGCCACAAGGCACACCGCAGGGCGTGCCTTTTTTGTTGGAGTTATATAGTTTTTTCTCCTCATTTTCGCCGAAATACACAGTTCGGAGGAATTTTTTAAAAAATATTTTTGATTTCGCACCAAAGAAAACGGGAGAAAACGAGAGAAAACGAAAGAAAACGAGAGCTTTGGATTTATAAATCAAAATAAGCGAAAAAAGTTTTCAAAAAACCATTGACAACTATTATCCGTTATGTTATAATTAACGGGCTTGAAAAGATTGTGCATTGACACAAAATCAAAATAAGGAGAAAATCAAATGTCCACTTTCATGGCAAACGCTAATACCATCGAGCGCAGATGGTTCGTTATTGATGCCGCTGGTCAGCCTCTTGGCAAGACTGCAGTTAAGGCAGCAAACATTCTTCGCGGCAAGCACAGACCTGAGTTCACGCCCCACGTGGATTGCGGTGAGTACGTCATCATCATCAACGCAGCAAAGGCTGTTCTGACGGGTAAGAAG
>JAFTST010000010.1 GCA_017467165.1 Clostridia bacterium
CTCGGTGAAGCTATGGCTTTTTCGGAAAGGATTTTTGTTTTTTTAAAATTTATATGGAGGTGAAGAAAATGCCCAGTAATAAGATTCTTGAGGAGAAGAAGCAAGTCGTTGAGGCTCTGGCTGCCAAGATGCAGACCGCTGCCGCAGGCGTTCTTGTAAAGTACGAGGGCATTACCGTTGCAGAGGACACCGCGCTCCGTACCGCGCTCCGTAAGGCGGGCATTGAGTATACTGTTATGAAGAATACTCTTACCGGCAGAGCATGCGATATGGTTGGCTACGGTGATATGAAGCAGTATCTCTCCGGTATGACTGCTATTGCAATCAGCCAGGATGATCCTATTGCTCCTGCGAAGATTATGAAGGAATACGCCGACAAGATCAAGAGCTTTGAGATCAAGGCCGGATTTGTTGACGGTGGCGTTATCGACCAGGCTGGTGTTGAGGCGCTCGCAGCTACTCCTTCTAAGGAGGTTCTCATTGCTAGAATGATGGGTAGCCTTATGTCTTCTCTCTACGGTTTCGCTCGTGTTCTTCAGGGAAAAATCGATAAGGAAAACGAGGGCGGCTCTGAGGCTGCCGAGGCTCCCGCAGAGGCTTAATTCTGCATACTAAATCTGGATTATAATTTGTATAATAATTGGAGGATAAAAAAATGAACGAAAAGACTACACAGATTCTTGACCTTGTTAAGGGTCTTACCATTCTTGAACTCGCTGATCTCGTTAAGGCTCTTGAGGAGGAGTTCGGCGTATCCGCAGCTCCCGTAGCAGTAGCAGCAGCTCCCGGCGCTGCAGCAGCAGCTCCCGTTGAGGAGAAGACCGAGTTCGACGTTATTCTTAAGGCAGCAGGCGCAAGCAAGCTCAACGTTATCAAGGTTGTACGTGAGCTTACCGGTCTTGGTCTTAAGGACGCTAAGGATCTCGTTGAGGCAGCTCCCAAGGCTATCAAGGAGGCTGTTTCTAAGGAAGAGGCTGAAAAGGTTGCTGAGCAGCTTAAGGCAGCTGGCGCTGAGGTTGAGGTTAAGTAATTTCATCTTCATACAGACACGGTTGGGCACCTGCAGCCTGACCGTGTCTTTTCTTTATTTGTCCTGACTCTAAGGAATGCCCCTTTCCGATAGCTTTAGTCCGTGGGTGAAAAAAGGAAAAGGACACAGAAATCTGCGTCCTTTTTCATACTATTATATCTCGGTCCTCTGGCTGAGATATATTTTTCTTGTCTTTGTGAGAAAGCGTTGGACTCTTTCCGACTGATAATCTCTGTACGTCCAGGGGAGCTTATGCCACGCGCCCCTTGCCCAGAAGAGCGTCAGCTCGGAATATATGCCGTCCGAGAGGGGAATACGAAAGCCCGTCTTCTTCGTCGTTGCAAGCAAGAGCCTGCCGTGACTGATAAATCCGGGGTCGAGGTTGATACGTCTTTTTCCATCAACCGAGAACTTTTCTTCTATTGAGTTAGTGAAAAGCTTTATCTCCGCCTGTCTTGACGGGTCGACGGTTTGCTTGAAGCTGAGAATGATTCTCATACCCTCGCCGCCAAGCTCCCCGTCATAGTAGCTCGAGTATTCCTTCGAGAAGGAAAAGACCTCTGAGGTGTTATCAATCTCGCCAAACTCGCCTTTCAGTATTGAGATAGCAGAGTCGTATATATCGGTATCGTGGTATATTACTCCAACAATCAGCTTCTCTTTCTCAAATTCACACGTCTTTGCCATAATATCCTCCTCGGGTGTTATAGATATTATATACCCGGAGGAAAACTTAGTCAAGCAGAATTATTTATAAAATTGTCGCTTGGCGGTTGATTTTGGACGCGTTCGGGTGTATAATATAGCTATAAACCTTTTGGAGATTGAAATGAAAAAGATATTATCCCTGACAATTATTGTCTCGGTCATAATTTCCTGTCTTTTTGCTCTTAGCTCCTGTGACGGCGCTGAGTGCAACCACGAGTGGAGCGAGTGGCGGACTGTTGAAGAATCCACCTGTAGCAAGGGCGGATACAGAATAAGAGAGTGCGAATTGTGCGGCGAGCAGGCGAGAAGTGTTGACTATCCCACCGACCACACCTACTCTGACGAGTGGAAATACGACGGCGCGGCGCATTGGCACCCCGCTGTATGTATACATACGAATCAGACCTCGGGCTACGAGCTCCACAACTTCGTTGGAAATACCTGCAGTATATGCCACGCCCTAAAGGCATCTCAGGGACTTTCCTACCGCGGCGACCTGGCGCTTGGCACCTATATAGTTACAGGCGTCGGAACGACGCTGGATGCGGAAATCGTCGTTGCAAGGTATTTTAGCGGATTTGAAATTACAGCGGTTGACCCTGAGGCGTTTTCTGGCGTAGCAGGACTTAAGAGTGTGTGGCTTCAGCAATATATAACTTCGGTTGGCGACCGCGCATTTGCCAACTCGCCCGACCTTGTGACCGTTACCATCACGCTTGGCACCGAATATCTCGGCAGTCAACTATTTGACGGATGCGACTCTCTTGAGCGCGTTGTATTCCGCGGACTAGTGGAAGAGTTTTACGCTATCGAGAAGGCGGAGGATTGGGACAGCGGAGCCTCGGGATACATCATCGAGTGCTTTGACGGCACGATAGAAAAGTGATTTTATAGAAGCTTGGCTTTGGTTATTCCCGAGCCAAGCTTTTTTTATTTTGACAGGTATCTGTCTATACTGTCCGGCAGTATAGCGACTACGCGCTTTCCGTGTGTATCGGTCAGCTCGGAGAGCCTTTTAACCGCGGCAACCGCGGCGCCTGAGCTGTATCCAACAGCGAGCCCGTCATTTACTGCGACGAGGCGGGAATAATATACCGCATCACTGTCCGTCACACAGATAATATCCTCAACAAGCTCCCTTTTGAAAAATGGTGGGATAAATCCCGCCCCAATCCCCTGTATTCCGTGAGCCCCTGCGCACCCACCCGATAATACGGCAGAGCCCGCCGGCTCAACTGCTATTAGCTTGGTTTTCCTGGAACTGTTATTGAAATAATCCGCTATCCCCAAAAGAGTACCTCCCGTGCCAACGCCGCATACTAAATAATCCACATCTTCATCCATAGCTGTGAAAATTTCGGGCGCTGTGGTTTCAGAATGCGCCTTGGGGTTATCGGGATTTATGAATTGATTTGGATAAAAGCAGCCCTCGCTCTCGGATAAGCTCTTAGCACGAGATATAGCATCACTCATATCGCCACGAATAAGAATTGCCTCCGCTCCGTATGCCCTGATAAGCGCTATCCGCTCGCTTGATACCCCCTCGGGAATACATATTTTCACAGTTAAGCCAAGGAGCGCACCGAGCATAGATAAGGATATTCCCATATTACCCGAAGAGGCGTCAATCACGACGCCTTTGTTTTTTATTTCTCCCCGAGCCATAGCGCCGAGCAGGATTGACCTTGCCGCTCTGTCCTTTATACTTCCAGACGGGTTGAAGCTCTCCGCCTTTCCATACAGCTGACACCCAAGACCAAGCGCGCTCTCCGTGCCGCGAAGCCGTATCAGCGGTGTTCCTCCTATATAATCCAATGCCGTCTGCATACAGATACCCCCGTGTTAATTATTTATGATTGGTTTTGAGCACTGAAAGCGTGATTCACTAAAATTAATATGTCGAATATACTGAATGGTGGGACGGCACGAGCAGTCCCGAAAGGAATAAAAAATGGAAAGAAACGAAAACGGTTATCCTCTCATTCCGAGAGTAGAGGATTGTAGGGAAAGCGACGAGGCAACTCTCCACGATATGCCCATAGGCTACGCCTACGTTCCCGTACAGCGCTTCAGAATGATAATGAAGCCCGAGGATGCTCTCGCTCACGGAACAATGTTCGAGGAGCTTTATAAGCCGCTGGGAGTGTACGGCAATGAATAAGGCAGAGCTTTTCAAGAGAATACAGGAGCTGGCATTCGTCAAGACCGAGCTTGAGCTATTTCTCGATACGCATCCCGAGTGTATGGCGGCGCTTGACTATTATCACAGAATAGTCGACGAATACGGCATCGCCCTCGAGGAATACGAGACGAAATACGGACCTATTACAGCGGGTGCTGTTATGGGCGACAGGTGGACCTGGGTTGAGAGCCCGTGGCCCTGGCATATTGAGGCTAACGGCGGCGTTGGCGGGAACAACGGAAACGGTGCTAACGGCGGCTGTCAAAGAGGCTGTAACGGTGAAAGGACGAGGAAATAAGTATGTGGATTTATGAAAAGAAGCTACAGTATCCTGTTAAAATTAAGAATCCCAACGCTCGCCTCGCCTCGCAGATAATAAGCGCGCTCGGCGGACCTGACGGCGAGCTTGGCGCGGCAACGAGATATCTTAACCAGCGTTATATTATGCCCTCGGGAAAGATTATCGGACTTCTTACCGATATCGGAAGCGAGGAGCTCGGCCACGGCGAGATTGTTGCGGCTATAATCTATCAGCTGACGAGGAATCTCACTCCAGCCGAGATTAACGCTGGCGGCTTCGATAAATACTATATCGAGCACGGAGCGGGAATATATCCTGCTGCAGCATCTGGTGAGCCCTTTACCTGCGCGTCAATTCAGTCCAAGGGCGACGCTATATGCGACCTTAACGAGGACCTTGCGGCAGAGCAGAAGGCGAGAGTGACCTACGATAATATACTTCGTATGTCCGACGACCCTGACGTCAATGACGTTATCAAGTTCCTTCGTCAGCGCGAGATAGTACACTATCAGCGCTTCGGCGAGGCACTTCGTATGCTGACCGACTGATAAATGTTTTATTAGACGAGCCAAAAACTTGGCTCGTCTTACTGTATATTTGTATATTTTATATATTGATTAATTATACGGTTTATGCTATCATAGATATGAAATAAAAAACTGAAAAAACGGGCAAGATGACATAACGGGATATCCCGTGTCAACTTAATGCTCGTTTGTATACACACGGGAGAGCGTTATGTATAGGATAGTTTACAAAAAAAGGCTGAATCCAACAGTCACCTCTATGGATATTCTCGCCCCCTTCGTTGCCAAAAAGGCACAGGCGGGTCAGTTTATCATTCTGCGTACCGATAGCGAGGGTGAGAGAATCCCCCTGACTGTCGCAGGCTACGATAGAGAAAAAGGTACTGTCAGGATAATCTTTCAGACGGTCGGCGCCACAACGCACAGGCTTTCCCTTATGAACGAGGGCGACTACATACAGGACTTCGCGGGGCCTCTGGGCTTACCCACAGAGCTTGACGGACTTTCTGACGTATGTATAGTTGGCGGCGGTGTGGGCTGCGCTATCGCCCTGCCTATCGCACAGCGCCTTTCCGAGCTTGGCTGCAGGGTTACCTCGGTTATCGGATTCAGAAGCAGCGACCTCGTTATTCTTGAGGATGAATTTGCCGCGGTGTCAGACACGCTCCACGTTATGACCGACGATGGCTCGCACGGCACCAAGGGTAACGTCTGCGCCCCCCTTTCCGAAATGCTGAAATCGGGCAGGAGGTTTGACAAAATTATTGCAATAGGTCCTATCGTTATGATGAAGTTCGTTGTTGCCGAGGCTCGTCCGTTTGGTGTGCCCTGCACGGTATCGATGAACCCCATTATGATTGACGGCACGGGAATGTGCGGCGGCTGTCGCCTCACGCTTAATGTCGACGGAAAAAGAGTTACAAAATTCGCCTGTGTTGACGGTCCCGATTTTGACGGTTATCAGGTCGACTTTGACGAGGCTATGTCGCGCCTTAACTGTTACCGCGACTTTGAGCGGCACGCTTATGAAAAAGAGTGCAACCTCTTGAAGAAGGGAGAAAATGCTAATGGCTAATATGTCACCGAAAAAGAACGAAATGCCCTCCCTTGACCCAAAGGCGCGCGCTAAGTGCTTTTCCGAGGTAGCCACAGGCTACACAGACGAGCAGGCTGTCGACGAGGCGCTTCGCTGCCTTGGCTGTAAGAATATGCCCTGTGTCAGCGCCTGTCCTGTCAACATACGTATTCCCGAATTTATAGCTAAGGTGCGCGACGGGGATTTTGAGGGAGCGTATCAGATTATCTCCTCTACCTCATCCTTGCCCGCAGTATGCGGCAGAGTTTGTCCGCAGGAAACACAGTGCGAGAGCAAGTGCGTCAGGGGAATAAAGGGTGAGCCTGTCGGTATAGGAAGACTCGAGCGCTTCGTTGCCGATTGGCACAACTCGCACAGCGAGCCGAAAGCAGAGAATATAGAGAAAAACGGTCACAGAGTCGCGGTAGTGGGCTCGGGTCCCGCAGGACTCACCTGTGCGGGTGACCTTGCGCGTCTTGGCTATTCGGTTACCGTCTTTGAGGCGCTTCACACCGCAGGTGGTGTTCTCGTCTACGGTATTCCCGAGTTCAGACTCCCAAAGTCGATAGTTCAGCGCGAGGTGGATAACCTCACCTCACTCGGCGTTGAATTTATGTATAATATGATTATCGGAAAAACTCTCACGGTAGATGAGCTCTTCGAGATGGGCTACGAGTCGGTGTTTATCGCCTCGGGCGCAGGTCTTCCCAATTTTATGGGCATTCCCGGTGAGAGCTACAAGGGAGTATATTCTGCTAACGAATTTCTCACACGCTCAAATCTTATGAAGGCGTATAGAGAAGGCTCGGACACGCCAATAATGAAGGGCGAGCGAGTTGCCGTGGTCGGCGGAGGAAACGTAGCTATGGACGCCGCGCGTACCGCGCTGAGGCTTGGCGCCGAAAGGGTGTACATATTATACCGCCGTTCTATGGAGGAGTTGCCCGCGCGTCGCGAGGAGGTCGAGCACGCGATAGAGGAGGGTGTTGAAATTATGATTCTCTGTGCTCCCACCGAGATTTTGGGCTACGAAAACAAGGAAAATCCCCGTGATGAGAAAAACGGCTTCGTCACAGGGGTCCGCCTTGTCAGAATGGAGCTCGGCGAGCCCGATGAGCGCGGCAGACGCCGTCCGATTGAGGTTTCGGGAAGCGAATTTACACTCGACGTCGACGTGGTAATTATGTCCATCGGTACCTCGCCAAATCCGCTTATCAAATCTACCACCAGAGGACTTGAGGTTAATTCGCGAGGCGGCTTCGTTGTGAATCCCGACGGGCTTACCTCCCGCGAGGGTATATACGCGGGCGGAGATGCGGTAACAGGCGCCGCTACTGTTATTTCTGCTATGGGAGCAGGAAAAAATGCCGCGAGGGCAATACACGAGTATTTGTCGAACAAATGATTTTTTATATAAAAAGAGAGCGCTCGGTGATATAAGCCTGAGGGTCTTGTGCCCTTGGTGTTGCTTATAGCCGGGTTGCTCTTTTTTTCTATTTTGCTTTGGACTTAAGCTTATATGGAAATGCCTTACATACCTGCCAAGATGTGACGGTAGCAAAATTATATAAAATATAGTATTATTTATATAGTAACAAAGTGAGGTAATTATGGAATTTCTATGCGTTGGACAAACGAAGCTTAAGGTGGTGCTGAGCAAGGCTGAGTGTGACGCCTATAATATAAAATCAATCGACAGCGAAACGAAGGACAAAGCGCTGAGGCAGTCGCTGAGAAGGATACTTGACCAAGCGCAGGAGGCTAGCTCCTTCAGAGTAACCAACGAGCGCCTTCTTGTGCAGGTATATCCGCTCTCGGACGGAGGCTGTGAGCTTTTTATAACCAAGCTTTCTGCGATAAGTGAAAGGGAAAGGCGGGCAGTCAAGGCATCAGACGAGCTTCTGACCGTCGGGAGCAGAGTGTCGGTCTACCGTTTTTCAAGCCTCACGGAGCTGACTCTCGCCTCGAGAGCCGTACAGGATAAGACGATACCCTGCGACGTATATCGTGCGGATAACGGCGAATATTACATATCCGTGACCGAAACAGCTATGTCCGGAATATCCGATTGCGAGGTGCTTTCCGAGTTTGGAGAGAGAATTCGCACGCTTCCCCTATCAGTAAAAGGAGAGCGAGGACAGCTTATAGTGAGGGATACGGGGTTTTTGGTGTTTTCGAGGCTTTAAACAAAAAGCAGATAGCGGTTTTTCCGCTATCTGCTTTTAATATTATTTCGTACCGTTTTCGATTTCTGTCATCATATCTATTCTCGTCCGGTGTCTGCCACCCTCGAATTCAGCCGCGAGGAAGGAGTCGAGAATATCTATGGCAAGGCAGGAGCCGATAACCCTCGCGCCCATACAGAGCACGTTAGCATCGTTATGCGCCCTCGTCATTCTTGCCGAATAGGTGTCGGAGCAGAGCGCCGCGCGAATGCCCTTGTACTTGTTGGCGCACATTGACATTCCGATGCCCGTGCCGCACACCAATATACCGAACGAGTCACCCGGAGGCTCCCCAAGAACCCCGTGGCACACCTTAGCGGCGAAATCGGGATAATGGCAGGATTCGGTGGATGAGGTGCCGCAGTCGAGCACCTCGTAGCCTCCCTCGTTAAGGTGCTTTTTTAGCTCTTCCTTCAGAGTATATCCCGCGCTGTCCGCGCCTATATATATTTTTTTCATATCAATTCTCCTCTTTGATTTTCAATCTTTCAAGGCGCTCGCGCTCTGCCTGTGGCATTCTGAGGTAGGTGGGCTTGACGGAAGCATCGTCCGTATATTCACCTCGAAGGTATTTTCTGTACGCCACTCTTGCTATTGAATAAGCGCTCTGATATATTGCAAGCGGAGGTGTCGCCAAGACGTCCACAGCCTCGCGCTCCATCGCCCTTCTTGTCATCTCGTAGCCGTCGCCAACAAGAAAGATGCTTTTGTCCTCGTGCCTCAGCTCATCTGCGAGCGAGATGAGTGACATTGCTCTGTCCTCTGTGAGCCTCGTTATGCTTTTTCCGTCCGAGAAGAAGCTTGCCGTGTAGACCTGAGAGCGTCTTGCATCCATACAGGCGACGATGAGGCCGACAGTCCCCGCCAGATTCTCGGCAAGCGCCTCAAGAGTGGAAACCTCGGCGCAGGGAATATCTCTACCAAAGGCAAGTCCCTTTATCAGCGACGTTCCTATCCTCACGCCTGTGAAGGAGCCCGGACCAACCGCCGTGGCGAAAAGGTCAATATCGGATATATCGAGCTTCAGCGACGATAGTATGTTTTCTGCCATAGGAAGCAAAAGCTCGCTGTGGGTCATACCGTTGTCAATGTTATACAGCGCGAGCAGACGCTCGTTTTCGCATACCGCTACCGACGCCGCTTTTGCAGTGCTGTCAAAGGCTAGTATTTTCATTACAATTCCTCAACTCCTGATATTTCAATTATCCTCGCCGCCTCGTCGTCCGGAACGCGACTTATTGATACGGTTATAGCTCCATCGGGGATTTCCTCGGGAATCCGCTCGCTCCATTCGCAGATGCAGAATGCCTCGTCAGCCACGTAGTCGTCATAGCCGACCGAAACCAGGTCGTCCGCATCTGAAATGCGGTACAGGTCGAAATGGTATATTTTAACACGCCCCCGATACTCATTTACCACGGTGTAGGTGGGACTCTTCACTCCCTTGATGCCGAAGTGGGAGGCGAATCCGCGTGTGAAAACCGTCTTGCCAACGCCCATCTCGCCTCTCATAGCGATAAATGCCGAGCTTATGCCTGTTTTCTCCAGAGTAGATGCGAGCTCTTTTCCGACAAGCTCGGTTTCTTCATCACTGAAAACCTTGTAAGTCATTACTTTATTTCCTTTAAATAGTCTCCTGCTCCGTCACCGAGCAGGAAGGACAGTATTTTTTCATATTCCGAGCGTCTTTTCTCCAAGACCCCGTCGCTTACGTTCTCACGCCTGATAGCGCGAAGAAGGGTGTTTTTCGGGGTATCGTCGGGGTCGGTGAGCTCAAGTGCTGTAACCTCGTAGCCCGAGGCGGAAAGCCTTGACAGACGGAGAGCGTCGGTTATAGCCTCGCACAGCTTTCCTCTCAGCTGTGGATAATCGGTTACGAATTTCAGAGCCTCAGCGTTGATTTTATCATTCAGATACCTGTGACAGCAGGGGGTGGAGAGAATGATTTTCGCCCCGAGAGCCGCCGCTCTGTCGATAACTATATCCGTAGCTATATCACAGGCGTGCAGAGAAATAACCATATCCGGAGAAATATTCATAGGAGTATTTTCCGAAATGTCACCACAGATGAATTTCATTCCCTCGTTGCTAAGCGATTTTGCAAGCCTGTCGCACCACTCGATAACGTCGCGCTTGAGGTCGATGCCAAGCATAGTTATCCTTCTTGACTTGACCTTGGTGAAATAGTAGTACACAGCGAAGCTGAGGTAGCTCTTTCCGCAGCAGAGGTCGTATATCAGAAGCTCGTCCTTTTCGGGAAGCTTGTCGTATATATCGTCTATAAGCTCGATAAATCGACATATCTGACGGAATTTACCCTGCCTTTTATCGTGCACGCGTCCATTCTTGTCCGAGATGCCAAGAGCGATAAGAAAGTCCTCGCCCCCATCAAAAAAGCGGTTTTTCCTGTTGTCAAGCTCGCCGATAGCGCTCTCGAATACAGGCGGCTCGCCAAGAATGCGACGGCTGAGCTTATCCGCTCCGAGCAGAGCCTCCTTACCAGAGGCTGAGACCTTGTATTCCACGTCGCCGAGCAGGGTCAGGAGATTTCCCTGACGGTATTCCCCGGTGAGCTCCGCGAGCACGAGAGGGAGCTCGTCCTTGCCGACGTTTTTGTGAGACACGGTGTTTCCGGGAAGCGAGAACTCGAGCGCGAGTATTTTTCTTCCCCTGTGTGCGCATAGTCTGCCCGATACCCTTGCCGTTTCCGATGAGCGAGGGCGGGAGAATACGAGCTTTTTGATAATTTCCTTGTCGAAGCACTCTGTGACAAGATTTATAAAGCTTTGTTTTTTATCCATTACTTCTCCTTCTTTTTGAAGGTGAGCTTGTTTTCGGTTCTATCATTTATGCGCTTCAGGTTTTCTCTGTGACAGTATACTATAAGTATAGCTATCACGATGGTTGAAAGGGAGGTGAATATATGCTGAACTCCACTCATAACCACCTTGCTGAAGCCGCTCATTACTACCGGGTACAGAACCGCAGTTATAACAGAGCCCAAGGATACGTACTTGCTGGTGCCAACCACCAGAACGAACAGAAGAAACAGGAAGGCGAATACGGTAGGGGAGAGAATGAGCGCCATTACAGCGGTCACAAGCACACCCTTTCCGCCGCGGAATTTATAGTAGATGGGGAATATATGACCGATAGCGGCGAAAAGACCGGCAAGATACGCCTCGCCGAGAATATTAACGCCTGCCTGGTACCAGCAGCCGAAGATGGAAATAGCGAGAGCAACCGACAAAACAGTCTTTGAAAGGTCGCCTATAAGAGTCAGCACGGCTGCCCGAGCCCCGTATACCCTGTGCATATTTGTCATTCCGGCGTTTTTGCTGCCCTTGGTTCTGATATCCTCGCGGTAGAGTAGCTTTGAAATAACGAGTGCGGTATTGACACTGCCGAGAAGATAGGAAACGATAAGAACGCATCCGAGTATCAGCCAATATCTGAAATCGTCCATTACCGATAACTCGCTGCCAAACGAATATTCGGGGAACCAGGTTCTGAACAAGCCCTCTATTAACATATTGCCTCCAATAAAGCATAATTCTACAACTAATATTATACACAAGATTGCCCGTATTGTCAAGAAATCACGCGCGGATAATTTTATACTTGATTTTTTATTTTTTATGGTGTATAATTATCAAAAGGAGTCGAAATGTACAAGAAAATTGAGAACTACTTTACCTCTTTGGGAATAGAATACTTCGCTGCGCTGAGGTACAGCGATTGCAGAGAGATTAACCCGTCCCTGAAGGAGCGAATGGGCTTCGAGCCACGGACGGTTATCATTTATCTTGTCCCGTATTATACGGGCGAAACGGTGAATATTTCGAGGTATGCCGCATCCCTTGACTATCATATAGCGCTTCGGGAAATATCGCAGGGGCTTATAGAGCATTTGCAGAGCGAGCACCCCGAGGCGTCCTTCCGCGGATACGGCGACCACAGCCCTATTGACGAGGTTGGAGCGGCGCTATCTGCCTCGCTAGGCGTCGCTGGGGATAACGGGCTGATTTTGAATGAAAAATACGGCAGCTACGTCTTTATAGGCGACGTTATATGTGACCTTGACCCGTCATTGCTCGGAGCGGTTGACCCTACCGAGCCACAAGACTGTATTCACTGCGGCGCCTGCAAGCGCGCGTGTCCCACGGGAATACTCTCGGGTGAGGGAGGCGACTGTCTTTCCGCCATAACGCAGAGAAAGGGTGCGCTTACCGACGCGGAGGTTAATCTTATGAGAAAATACAATACCGTCTGGGGCTGTGATGAGTGTCAGCGGTGCTGTCCGTACAACAGGGAGCGGACTCTTACTCCCGTTGATTTTTTCTACCGTGACAGGATACCCGAGCTCACACGGGAGCTGCTCGACGGTATGTCACGCGAGGAGTTTGAAAAAAGGGCGTTCGCCTGGAGAGGCAGACGTACCGTCGAAAGAAATCTTGATTTAGTATACCAAAAATAAAATTATATATTAAGGAGCTTTATGGAACAGTTAAAAAAGAAATACGGTCTGTTTACAGCCATATGTATGGTTGTCGGTATCGTTATCGGATCTGGTGTTTTCTTCAAGGCGCAGGACGTCCTGAAGGAGACCAACGGAAACGCGCTTGACGGTATTCTCGCGTGGATTATCGGCGGCGCTATTATGATTGTGTTTGCGTCTACCTTCGCGGTTATGGCTACCAAGTACGAGAAGGTCAACGGTATGGTTGACTATGCGGAGGCGCTCTGCGGAAAGACTTACGCTTATTTCGTAGGTTGGTTCATCTCTATGATTTACTACCCCGCTATGACGGGCGTTCTCGCTTGGGTTTCCGCGCGCTACACTATCGTTGCTGTCTTTGGTGAGTCCTCGGTTTCCGAGCGCGCCCTTATGGGTCCCGAATGTATCGCTATCGCGGCACTCTACCTCATTCTGATGTACTTTATCAACACCATCGCCCCAAGGCTTGCTGGTAGGGTGCAGGTATCCACCACCGTTATCAAGTTTATCCCCCTCGTTTTTATCGCTCTTGTCGGTACAATAATCGGTCTTGCTAACGGAACGCTGGTTGACAACTTCCAGATTGGCGACAAAATCAAGGATGCTCTCACTATCACCGGACAGCCTCTCGGTAACAGTATGTTTGCCGCGATATGCTGTACCGCCTTTGCATACGAGGGCTGGATTGTCGCTACGTCTATCAACGCCGAAATCAAGAACTCCAAGCGTAACCTTCCCATCGCGCTCTTTATAGGCGCTATTATTATCGCTCTCACATATATTCTCTACTACATTGGCGTCCTCGGACTTGGAGAGACCGAGGTGCTTATGACACAGGGCACGACCACAGCGTTTAACTTCTTCGGTCCTGCGGTGGCTACTATTATCAATTTCCTTATAATCATATCCTGCTTAGGTACACTCAACGGCCTTATGGTTGCTTCTACGCGTGGCGTTTATTCTCTTGCCGCCAGAGGAGAGGGAATAAGCCCGAAGACCTTCGCCAACATTGACAAATCCACCAATATGCCTCACAACTCTGCAGCCCTCGGACTTCTTCTCTGCGGCTTCTGGATGGCATACTTTATCGGTGGTCAGTTCTTTGACTGGTTTGGCAAGTACGCCTTTGACTCCTCTGAGCTTCCTATTATCACTATTTATCCTATCTACGTTCCTATTCTTGTGAGCTTTATGCTGAAGGAAAAGGGACTTAACCCCTTTTTCCGCTTCGTGCTCCCCTCGCTGTCTATCATAGGCGCGGGCATTATGGTTGCGGCATCAATATTCCGCCACAAGATTTCTAACGTATGGTATCTCATTCTCTTCACCCTGGTTATGCTCGTCGGCGCGCTTCTCTATTACTACAACGGAAAAAGAAAAGCGACAACCAATACAGAAGAGACGAACACCCCAGATGTCGAGGAGTGAGTTATCCTTCACACTAAAAAATCCATCACGGAGCTTCCGTGATGGATTTTTGTCTTATTATCAGAGCTTATGAGAAAATCAAAGAGCGTCGGCAAGCTCGTATATCAGTTTTTCGGTCTTTTCCCAGCCAAGACAGGGGTCGGTTATTGATTTTCCATACACCTCGCAGTCAGAAATCTTCTGCGCGCCGTCCTCGATATAGCTCTCAATCATAAGTCCCTTGACGATTTTCTTGATATCGGGATTGTGGCGGCAGCTGTGAAGAACCTCCTTGGCAATTCTCGGCTGCTCAAGGTGCTTCTTTCCGGAGTTCGCGTGGTTTGTGTCGACGATAACCGCGGGGTTTTTCAGGCCGCTCGCCGCGTAGGTTTCATATAGATTGTACAGGTCCTCGTAGTGATAGTTGGGGTGAGATTTTCCAAGGTTGTCCACGTAGCCTCTGAGAATTGAGTGGCACAGAGGGTTGCCCTTACTCTTAACCTCCCAGCCGCGGTAGAGGAACATATGCGAGGACTGAGCCGCCTTGATAGCGTTCATCATTACGGAAATATCTCCGCTGGTCGGGTTTTTCATTCCAACAGGAACGTCAATTCCGCTCGCTGTGAGCCTATGCTGTTGATTTTCGCTCGACCTCGCACCGATAGCGACGTATCCGAGCACGTCGGAAAGATACCTGTGATTTTCGGGATAGAGCATCTCGTCAGCACAGACGAATCCCGTTTCGTTAATTGCTCTTATATGAAGGTGTCTTATTGCGAGTATTCCCTTGAGCAGGTCGGGAGAAGCGTTAGGGTCGGGCTGGTGAAGCATACCCTTATAGCCCTCGCCCGTGGTGCGCGGCTTGTTGGTATATATTCTCGGAACGATCATAATCTTGTCCTTTACCTTATCCTGTACGCCGCGCAGCCTCGTGATATAGTCAAGGACAGAATCCTCGTTGTCGGCAGAGCAGGGGCCTATAACAAGAATCAGTCTATCTGAGCGTCCTTCAAATATATCTGCCATCTCGCTGAGCTGTTGTTCTCTGAGAGCCGTACCCTCGGCGGTTATGGGCATTTGTGCCTTTATCTCCTTTGGAATAGGTAGCTTCCTGTAGAATTCAAGATTGTTTTTCATTTGTATTTCCTTTCGCGGTGCGGTTTCTTACCGTCGTTGTTTTATTATATTTTCCGACTGTGTTTTGTAGGCTTTTGTCCGAAATTATACAATTCCGTCTTATTTTGCGGGCTTGTCAAAAAGACTTCTTCTCTCGGTTGATCGTCTCATTTTTTCTCTCATACCCTCCGCGTCGCCATCGATGAGCATCTTTCGGAACTCCCGCATCTCTGTGATGAAGGAGTCCATCTCACGAAGAAGAGCCTCACGGTTGAGTAAGAAAAGCTCGCTCCACATTTTATCGTTTATCTTGGCAATCCTGGTCAGGTCTCTGAAGGAGTCTCCCGTGTATTTTTCAAGCCCCTCCGTACTGTTGCAATTCATCAGCGCCACAGCGATAACGTGTGTCAGCTGTGACAGAAAGGCTATCATTTCGTCGTGCTCCTCGGGGGAGATTATCGAAATTCTTGCGAAGCCGAGGATATTTCCAAGCTCACAGCAGAGCTCTATTGCCTCCCTCGTGTTTTTTTCAGTGGGTGTGACTATGTAGTTCGCTCCACAGAAAACCGATGGATCGCTGAATTCAACACCGCTTCTTTCGCGTCCTGCCATAGGGTGAGCGGCTATAAATTCTACGCCATCGCCCAAAATAGACTGAACTTTATTGACAATAGCAGCCTTTACACCTGTCACGTCGGTCAAAAGCGCACCGGGCTTTATAGAATGTCTATGCTCCCTTACCCATTCGACGAATACTCCGGGATATAAGGCGCAGATGATAAGGTCAGCCTCACTTATAATCTCGTGGCTCGCCTCGGTCGTTCCGTATGCGATGATTTTCTTTTCCAAAGCATAGTCAATATCGTCTTGATTAAGTGTTATACATTTTACCGTGAATCCCGCTTTAGTCAGTGCCGCGGCGTATCCACCGCCTATAACGCCAAGACCTACTATGAGGATTTTAGTATCTTTATTAAGATTCATACATTTCTACTCCAATCCCCAGGGAAATAAGATGCTCGAAAAAGTCGGGATAGCTCTTGCTGACAGCCTCAGCACCGACGATCTCTCCACCCGTTAAGGTTAAAAGAATGGCGAGTGACATCACTATGCGGTGGTCATTGTGTGAGGAAAGCGTCACAGACGGCTTATGGAAGCTCGTTGGATACACCACGACCTTGTCATCGTATACGGTCACGGAGGAGCCAAATTTAGCAAGCTCCTCTGCCATCGCGCCAGCTCTGTCGCTCTCCTTTATTTTGAGGCGCCTTGTGCCGCTGAAAACTCCACCGCATTTAGCCGCCGCGACAGCGAACAGAATTGGGGCAAGGTCGGGGCAGTCGCCTATGTGTATGGTCGGCACGCCTCGGCACAGCATATCAAAATATCTGCGATATACTCTGTCGCCCTGTATGCTGTCGGGGTTGAGTCCTTCGACCTCTACCTCTCCGCCAAAGATGTTAAGAGCCTCGGGAAACGCCGCGCCCGAGTAGTCGCCCTCAACGCTCACGTCACCTGCGATATATCTCTGCCCGCCACGGATATACAGAGTCCTCTCGTCCTCCCATACGACGGAAATACCGAATAGCTTGACAGCTTCGATAGTTAATTCAATATAGGAGCGGCTCTCTATCGGGGGAGTGATTCTGATTATGCTATCTCCCTTGAGTGTTGGCAGAGCGAATATCAGACCGCTGATAAATTGACTGCTCACGTTGCCTACAACGTTATATTCTCCGCTCGAAAGAGGTCCCTTGACGGTTATAGTTTTGTCGTCTGATATGTAGGTCAAGCCTCGCTCAAGGCACATTTTTTCATACACGCCCATAGGCCTTGACATCAAGGAGGGCGTACCCGTCAGCATAGTGGTTTTTCCGCTGGAAAGAGCTAACGGAATGAGGAAGCGCAGCGTGCTTCCGCTCTCTCTGCAGGGTAGTGTGGCTCCCGAGAGAAATCTATCGGGTGTCCGACCCTTAACGGTAACGTCGTCGCCACACCGAGCAGTCTCGATACCCAGAGCGCGCATACAGTCGATTGTTGCGGCAACGTCCTCGCAGTCGGAGATGCCTCTTACCGTACTCTCGCCTTCAGCCAGCGCCGCGCATATAAGGAGCCTGTGCGCCATTGATTTTGACGGGGGCGCTTTGATTCTTCCACGGGCTGTATTTTTTGATATTACAACTCTCATTGCTTTCTCGCTTTGTTTTTTAATTTAACACGGATGCAGCTATCCGATTAAGAATGTCTACTATAGTTGTCAATAAGATAGTCGATTGCTTCGATATATCCAAAAAGCCCCTTGCCGCTTACTGTCATATCACACGCCTCTCTTATATAGCTTATCTGCCTGTATGCTTCGCGCTCCTCGAGCTTTGAGATATGCACCTCGACAGTCGGCAGCTTAACCGACTTCACCGCATCGAGCAGAGCTATACTTGTGTGTGTATATGCGCCGGGGTTAATGACGATACCGACAGCCCCCTCGAAGTACGCCTCCTGTATCTTGTCGACCAGAGCGCCCTCGTGGTTTGACTGGTAGAGCACAGCCTCAACGCCTCGATCCTCACAGTGCCGCTTAACCATCTCGCACAGACCCGTGTAGCTTACTGTGCCGTAGTGCTCGGGCTCTCTTATTCCGAGCATATTGAGGTTCGGACCATTAATTATATATATTTTCATTCAGAAAATCCTCCGCTATTTCTTTCGCGACAAGATGGGCATCCTTAGCACCGTCCACTCTCCTGTCACACAAGGATAAGTACTTGTCATATCTTTCTGTGTATCTCTTTTCGATTGCCGCTCTGTCAGACGCGGTGGGCCTGTCCTTTGTGGGAGTCAGAAGCTCAAGCGGTCGGTCAATGAAATACACCCGCCCGTTTCGCCTTAACCTCTCGATATTCACAGGACGAAGTAGAACGCCTCCGCCCGTGGAAATAACCGCGCCGTTTCCATTCGCGACCTCTGCGATAATTTCGCTTTCCTTCTCACGAAACGCCGCTTCTCCTTCCGCCTCGAATATCTCTGGTATAGTTATTCCGCTCTTTTCCTCAATTATCTTGTCGGTTTCAACCAGTCTTTTCCCGAGCATTTCAGAAAGAATTTTTCCAACCGTGCTTTTGCCCGATGAGGGCATACCGATAAGCACTACGTTTTCCTTGTCTATAATTATCCTGTTATAGATTTTTTCAATAGTATCTTCAGGATAGCTTGTATCGAGAAATATCTCTGACGCCCTGACCGCCTGCGCGACGAGCATATACAGTCCACCCTCTGCGGCAATACCTCGGGCGAGCGCTTCTTGGATAAGATGCGTTCTTATCGGATTATACACCGCGTCAATAACGCGCACGAGCGAACCAAACTCGGATATATCCAGCGAAAGACCGTCTGAGGTCGGGTACATACCGACGGGAGTTGTGTTAATAATTATCTCAGCGTCCGTGTGCTCTCGGTATAGCCTCTCGTAGCTTATGGCGCTCTCGCTTTCCCGTCTGCTTACCTTAACAATTTCTCTTGCTCCAAGGTCGCTCACAACGGTATAGGCGGTCTTAGAGGTGCCACCCGTGCCGAGAATTACAACCTTTTTTCCGTTTGGGTCAATCCCCGCGTGCTCAAGGAGCGACTCCATACCGAAGTAGTCGGTGTTATAGCCGAAGAGCCTGCCGCCTCGATTTACAACCGTGTTGACAGAGCCAATCTTCTCTGCGCTTGTATCTATATTATATAGGTAGGGAATTATCCGCTCCTTGTACGGGATAGTTACGTTAATTCCAAGAAAATCTTTATCTGTGGCGAATTTCTCAAGCTCGTCACGCTCAACCTCCCGTAGCTCATACTCGTACTCGCCTATCAAGCCGTGTATCTCCTTGGAAAAGCTGTGTCCGAGCCGCTCGCCGATGCATCCGTATTTCATTTTTCTCTCCGCAGTACAGAATTCATTTTCCTTCGCCAAGATAGTCCGTGCCAAATCTCTCTGTCAGAATATCTCCAAGAGCTATGGCTGTAACAGCATCGATAACCGCCCTCGCCCTGTGAATAATAGCAGGGTCGTGCCTGCCTGATATTTTCAGAGTAGCGTTACAGCCTCCACTGAGTGACACGGTGTCCTGCTCTCTGAATATCGAGGGCGTTGGTTTTATTGCGCACCTGAAAATCAAGGGCATGCCGTTGGTTATTCCGCCGTTGACCCCGCCGTTGTTGTTAGTCGAGGTTACAACCCTGTCGCCCTCCATTCTGAAGGGGTCGTTAGCCTCGGAGCCCATCCTGTCGGCAAAGCCAAAGCCGAGTCCGAATTCAACACCCTTTACCGCGGGCACGGAGTAGAGAATATGAGCGAGCACACCCTCCACGGTATCAAACCAGGGCTCCCCAACTCCCGCAGGCATACCGACAACCGCAGTTTCGAGTATACCGCCGACGCTGTCAGCCGACTCGCGCGCCTCGAGTATCTTTTCTCTCATTTTTTCGCCCGCAGCTTCGGAAAGAGTGGGGAAAAGCACCGAGTTAATATGACGTATATCTTCTTCATAGTCGGAAAAAGAGCTGTCAGATATGCCGCCCAGACGGGAAATATGCGTTCCGATTAGTATACCCTTATTTTCAAGCGCGTAGCGGACAACAGCTCCCGCCGCCACCAGAGCCGCAGTAATTCTACCCGAAAAATGTCCGCCTCCTCTGTGGTCCTCATATCCGTGGTACTTACACCTCGCGGTATAATCCGCGTGCGATGGGCGGGGCATATCGAGGCTTTCGCCATAATCCGAGCTTTTTTTGTTCTCATTTTTTATCAGAATACAGACGGGTGTTCCCGTGGTATAGCCATTGAATATGCCCGAAACAATCTCCACCCTGTCACTTTCTTTTCTGGGGGTGGAAATATCTCCACAGGGACGGCGCATATCCATCATTTTATTAATATAATCCTCACATATCCCAATACCCGGGGACAATCCGTCAATCACCGCGCCAATAGCCTCTCCGTGACTCTCGCCAAAGAGTGTGACGGTTAAAGCATTGCCAAAGCTGTTTTTCATTATTTCTCCTTTCGGGCGTGACGTCAGCACGCCTATATGGATTTATTTTCCGTAGTAACCAAGACAAATTCCTGCGAATTCGTCAGCGCTGACCGTCCTGATGTCGCACTTGCCGATACAATCAACGGTTATAATATCGATACCCCCTGCATTTGCCTTCTTGTCGTGCATAGTGAGGGCTATCGCCGCAGCTATATCGCCGTGGTATTCTGTCGGCAGTCTGTGTCTTTTTAGCGTGGAAATCAGCCTCTCTCTCGCCTTAGGTGAGCACATCGGAAGCATTCCGAGCGCCACGCACTCTCCGTGGTAGAGGACACCCTCGCCCGAGGAAGCCTCAATACCGTGCCCGAGCGTGTGCCCGAAATTCAGTATTTTCCGAAGTCCCGACTCGCGCTCGTCCTGCTCAACCACCCGTTTTTTGATATTCAGCGCCCTCGCTATCATATCCTCGGTGCTTGAAAGAATTTGGGCGGTATCCGCGCCTTCAATATAACGGAACAGCTCCTCGTCTGAGGTTGCCGCCATCTTTATCGCCTCGCACAGTCCCGCCGCTATATGTCTCTCGGGGAGCGTAGCGAGCACGTCCGTGTCAATGAGAACTCCGCGCGGTTGATAGAATGCGCCGACTATATTTTTAATTCCCGCGTGATTTATCGCCGTTTTTCCGCCAATGGAGCTGTCAACCATCGCGAGCAGAGAGGTGGGCACGTTATAGAAATCAATCCCCCTCATATACAGCGATGCGGCAAGGCCCGTCAGGTCGCCGACAACCCCGCCACCAACCGCTATAACGCAGTCGGAGCGGGTAAGCTTCATTTCTGCCATTTTTCCGAGCAGAGCCGACAGGGTATCTATACTCTTCGAGCCCTCGCCCTCTGGAATTTTGTATATCTCTCTGCGTTTAGCGCAGCTCGCGACACTCTCGGCGTATATCTGCGGAATATTGTCGTCGGTTACGACAAGCGCCGCTCGCTCAAGCCTGAAAAAATCAGAGGCGCGCCGGAGCAGTCCACAGCCGATAGTGATCTTGTAGGAGCGCTCGCCAAGCTCCATTTTTATTTCCTTCATTTCACACCTCACAAGGCTTAGTATAGGTTCCGACAGCCTTAAGCCTGTCGCACTGAGCGCTGAGCTCCTCGAGCATCGCCTTGCCCTCGTCGGTATTAATATTTCCCTCCGCCTCAACGTAGAAATAATATTGCCATAGCAGAGTTTTCATTGGGCGCGAGCGCAGAGTGCGCATATTGAACCCGTGCTTTCCAATTATATCAATGGCCCCCGCCAGAGCGCCCGCCTCGTTTCGCACGGTGAAAAGAAGTATGGTATGAACTCCCATCTCCTGCGATAGATGGTGTCTTTTAGCTCTTGAAAATACGGCGAACCTCGTTGTGTTGAGCGAATTGTCGTTCAGCGCCTTTTCAAGCACCACGAGCCCGAACCTCTTAGCCGCCTCCTCGCTGGCTATTGCCGCCACCGACATATCGTCCTGTCCCGCCACGTATTCTGCCGCGAGAGCGGTGTTGGCATACTCCACCTCGCCAAGACCCTTCTCGGTTATATACCTTCTGCACTGTCCGAGCGCCTGCGCGTGACTGACAACGGTCCTTATATCCTCGACCTTAGCGCCCGGCTTTCCGAGCAGGTCGTGTGTAATCTCGTACTCAACAACGTTATTGATATACAGCTCCCCCGAAAACATCAGGTCCGTTACCTGTCCTACCTCACCGTTGAGACTGTTTTCAATAGGAAGCATTGCCGCGTCGCACTTGCCATCGACAACCGCCGAGTACGCCGCCTCGAAGCTCGGGTAGGCAACCGTCCTCGCGTACGGAAACGTCCTCGCCGCCGCTATCTGCGCGAAAGCGCCCTCGGTTCCGCAGTAAGCCACCGTCATACCCTCGTTGAGCCGCGTCTGGTACGCTCGGCTGAGCTCCATATTTTCTTTAAGGAAGCGAATATAATACTCTCTGACAGTATCGTCCTCTATCAAATCCGAGTTTTTTCTGATTATCTCTGCCTCTCTCTGAGAGTCGAGAATATAGAGACCGTGCTCGCGCTTGTATTCCGCGACCTCCTCAGCGGCTCTCATTCGTTCCTCAAATAATTTCGCCATTTCCTTGTCAATGGCGTTAATCGTCCTTCTAGCTTTATTCAAATCTGCCATATAACCTCACACAAGACCGAAATCAGCCGCCAACGCAGAAAATGCAGGCATAGCTCTTTCAATCATTTCAGTTTTTACACAGTAGGATATTCTCACGTAGCCCCCACAGCCAAAGCTGTCTGACGGAACGAGCAGCAGCTCGTGTCGCTTCGCCGACTCGCAGAAAGCCACAGCATCGGGTATGGGCGACTTCAAAAACAGGTAGAACGCGCCCTCGGGCTTGACAACCGAAAAGCCAAGGGAGGTTAACCTCTCGCACAGAAGCCTCCTGTTTCTGTCGTAGATAGAAACGTCAGCGGTAAGTCCAAGACAGAGCGGCAACGCCCGTTGCATCAGGCTCGGCGCGCACACGTAGCCGAGCGTCCTGCCCGCTCCGCATATCGCTTCATATACCTGCTTGCTCTGGCTGACAGAGCCGGGCACGAAAACGTAGCCTATTCGCTCTCCGGGGATGGAAAGCGACTTCGAAAACGAGTAGCATACTATCGTGTTTCGGTAGTATTTTGGAATGAAGGGCACCGTCACTCCGTCATACGCGAGCTCGCGGTAAGGCTCGTCTGAAATAAGGTAGATGGGCTTTCCTGCCTCACTTGACTTCTTTTCAAGAAGCGCCCCGATTTCCGAAATTTCCCACGCGGAGTACACCGCGCCCGTCGGGTTGTTCGGTGAATTTATAATTACAGCCGCCGTCCTCTCATTTATTGCAGAGGAAAGAGCATCAATATCGGGGTGAAAGCTCTCCGAGTCGCACGCGACCTCTCTGACGACGCCCCCACAGCCCTCAACGAAAACCTTATACTCAGGAAAATAAGGGGAGAGAAGAACAACCTCCTCGCCGGGAGAAACAACCGCGTGCAGAGAACAAGTGAGCGCCGCCGCCGCGCCGACGGTTATATATAGCTCGTCCTTATCGCAGCGGAAGGAATGAAGCCTCGAAATATAGTCTGCCAGAGCCGCGCGCACGCCCGCGTCGCCCTGAGCTGAGGTGTAGCCAAAGAGAAGTATAGGGTCAACCTCAGAAAGAAGCTCCCTCATACCCTCGCCAAGCTCCACGGGAGCAGGCACGCTTGGATTGCCGAGCGAAAAGTCAAAAACCTTCTCCTCGCCAATCTCGCGCTTCCTCTTCAAGCCATATTCAAAGAGCTCGCGAATAGCCGACCTCTTTGCTCCAAGCATTCTCATTTTCTCGTTAATCATTAAGCCCTCCGACCGTATGTTAACACTGTTAACAACAGTTATCTTATATCTATATTATACATAAAATATTAAGGAAGTCAATACTTTTCTCGATAACACTTGATTTTTTTCAAATTATATGTTAGACTAATGTTAATAGTGTTAACCTGTGAGGTAATTATGGAAAAAAACAGAGAAAATGACGTTCGTCTTCGTCTTATCAGGGCGGGGCTTTGCGAGCTTGAGGAGCACGGTGTCAGCGATTTTTCGCTTCGTCGGGTTGCCGCGGCGGCAGAGGTTTCCTGTGCCGCGCCTTATAGGCATTTCAAGGATAAGAACGAGCTGATCCTTGCTATTATAGCGCACGTCAGAGAGAGCTGGGAGCTCTTAGCGAAGAATATATACGAAATCTACAGCGATAAGAAGGATAGGGTAGTACAGCTTTCGGTTGCGGCAGTGCGCTTCTGGCTCGCCAACGGAAATTTCCGCTCGGTGCTCCTGACAGGGCAGAGCGAGCTTGATGACCCGAGGAGAAAAGAGCTGTCGAAATTTGACGCCCCGCTCACCTCTGCGCTCTCTGAATACACAGCAGAAGCGAATAAGGACAAGGGAGAGCTCGAGTTTCTCGTCCTCTCTCTCACCTATGGCGCAGTATCGCTCACCGTCGGCGGAAATATATCCACAGAAGCCGCCGTCGAAAATCTTCGCTCAGCGCTTCATTCGTTGCTTTGAATCCATCAGACAGAGCCGTGTATACTCTTCTCTGGAAAAGTCGCGCGGGGGACTTAGAGAAAAGTGAAGAGTGAAAAGTGAAGAGTGAAGAGTACAAAAAGAAAAAGCCGCTTGCGCGACTTTTCTTTTTGGCCTACCCGATAGGATTTGAACCTACGGCCTTCAGAGTCGGAGTCTGACGCGCTATCCAGCTGTGCCACGGGTAGATAATATATTCCGCATTCCTGCGCTAGATAATTGTATCACTATTTGACACGGTTGTCAATATAAAAAAGGCGCACTTTTTGAGATAGAAGCTCAAAAGTTTATCGTATAAACTACCAAATTCCCTCCTTTGTTCAATAACTCATTAAAAATTATTAATATTTGAGAAATATAAAAAAAACTCTCGACAAAAAAGAAAGACCGTGCTATAATATAAATAAATAAGCCCGAAAGGGCAATATAGAAAGGGACACACAATGAAAAGAACAATTTCTCTTATTCTTGCAATCGCTTGTATTCTCGGTTGCGTTCTCTCCTTCGCATCCTGCGCGAAGCCCGCTAACGATCCCGAGAAGGCAAAGGAAAAGCTCGAGGCTGAGGGCTATGTAGTAGTGCTCAATACCACAGATCTCCTTCTCCCTGACGGTGCTAAGGCGACTCTTCTTGCTACCACGAAGGATGATTACCTTATGGTTATCTACTATGAGGATAATGCTGCCGCTAAGGACGCTTGGGAAGAGGTAAAGGCAGATGCAGAAAAGAAGGCTGAAGAGTACGAGGATTTCGTCTGCGAGAGATCCGGAAAGATGATTTACTACGGAACAAAGCAGGCTGTCAAGGACGCAGGCTAATTACCAAAAATAAAAATAAATTACCCTTATAGGTAACGAGGTATTGTGTTTTTCACAATACCTCGTTTTTTTTAGAAAACCAAAGGGCTTTCAACCTTATTATAATCAATATAATAAATATAAAAAGGGGTACAGAAGCCTGTACCCCATAATTTTTTTTATTTCGGTTACACCAAAATACGAAAGCCCGATTAAAACTCATCGATGGGTAAATCATCAATCACCCCATCGCCTTTGCCGTCTTCTTGGTTATTTTCGCCATCTCCGTTATTTTCGGAGCCGGAGTTATCCCCGTTACCATTCTCTGAGCCCGAGCCACCCTCGCCGCCAAGATCAGAGCCCCCCTCGTTGTCCGAGGGGCCCTGTTGCTCAGTGCTCGGCTCGTCCGTCGGGTTATCCTCGGGAGTGCAGGAGCAGAGAAGGAGCGAAATTGAAAGCAAGAAAACGATTAATAATCGCTTTACCATTCGCAGTTGTCGTCCTCGCCGTCGAAAGCGCCGCTTTTGGTGAGGATATCCTCGTCACAAAGGTAGGTTATCTCGATATCAATTACTTCATATATGTTCTTCATATCACAATACCTCCTTAAAATTATGCCTCATACGCTTCAGCGGCAAAGCCGTAGAAGTACATAGCCTTAGCGAGCGCAGCAGCTTCGTTGGTGCCGTTACCCTTAACGCCACAATATGCGTTTACAGAGTAGTTAACAGTGAGAACAACCACACCGTCAACCTTAACCTCAAAGGTCTGCGCAGTTGCAAAGTTGTTTGCAGTGATACCCTCGGAGTAAACCGTGTATACGTCACCAGCCTCAACAATCTCAGCCTCAACACCGTTTACAAAAGCGGTAACAACGCTTATATCGGTAGCGGTAAATCTGATATAAACCTTGTTGTTGTAGTCAAATCTGACACCTGCCGCAGTGAGATTAACGTTGCTGTTATCAACGACATTCTTGCTCTTCTCTGCATCGGGAACAGTATCGGTCTTTGCATCGAGAATACCCTCAACACCATCGTTTGCAAGGTTGTCAGTTTTATAGCCAAGATAATTCTGTGCCGCCGCACCGTAGTGGAGCATATCGGAGAGAAGTCTTACGAGATCAGCATCGTCACTGTGCTCTTTAATCATATTAGCAGCATACTGCTTGATGCTGTACTCCTCGACAGTGTCAATTACTACACCGTCGCACAGAAGCTCTGCCTTTACGTTGTCAGTCATGGACTGAGGAGCAAGCTTTGTGAGAAGGAATGCGTATCTGCCGTCAGCCTGAAGCTCGCCGTTTCCAACAGTGGTAACTACATCGCCGTTTTCACCGTAAGTAAATCTGATAGCAAGCTTAGAAGCATCGCATCCGCCGTCACCAACAGTTACAAGATACTTGATAGCGAGAGTGTCATCAATCTGGAGCTGCGCTGCGGAAATCTTTGCGGTATGCAAAACGTAGAATCCAAGAGTCTGATCGTTGATGTTGGTGGTGGTAGAGGTGTAGCAACGCCAATCCTGCGTGCTATAAACACCAAGATATCTACGTGTTGCCGTATTCTTAAGGTATCCGGAAGTATCATCTATTGTGAAAACCTTGTTGCCATTAGTACCAACTCTTACACCGTTATTTGTGCTTGTGCAGTATAGCCAAGTATCAGTCGTGCCGTTGGGATAAATGGTGAGATTTCCGTTATCATTGGAAATGTTCCACTTGAGGTTGGCGGCGATTTCGCCGGAAAGATTACCATTTTCAAGTGCTACTTCTACGGGAATAGGAGGATTGCTTTCCCCTTTGTCATTCGTCATTGCGTAAACCTTACCATCTTTAATTACGGTAATAACAACAACATCAGTTGCTTCAATATCTGCTATATTAGTGAGAACCCATTTCTCATTGGGCTCATTCTTTCCACATTCTGAGCAAGTACCGTCTACATAATCATGTCCAAGAGCTTCAATTACCTCTTCGCCGAGTATCTTACCGCAATCCACACATGATGTGGTTTTTGAGCCATCATCGGTACAGGTTGCCTCTACTGTGGTTGTAGTAGTATTTGTGTGCTCACAGCTATCCTCTACAAGCTTATAAATCTGTATGGCGGTCTGATCGGTATTATAAGTTTTATAACGAGGGGAAGATGAATTGTATTGAAGTCTCCAAGAAGTATTGCTATTTGCAGCTATAGAAGCATTACCACCATCGATTGAAATGGTCCATGTATTATTAGTACCATTTTTACTTAAATCTTTGCCTCCAAAACTGATTGTATCGCCATTGCTATCTATAATTGTCCATGCGCCAGCACTTCCGCCAAGTGTAAATTGCATAGCGTCAGCAGGCAAAGAATCAATAGTTTTCATGTCATCTGAGAAAGTTGCATCTGAAACTCTAGTCAAGTACTTACTTGTAGAGTATAGTGCGCCTGCTACGGTACCATTTGTGTTACACGCGATAACAATTTTATCACCCGCCTGTAAGTCATTGCCATCTTCAACAAGTGTCCACGTTCCGCTCTCCGCCGCAGAAACAGTCAGCGCAAGCACGGGCACAATTGCAAGCGCTATAACCAACAGACTGAGCAGAGCGATAGAAGAAATTCTTCTTTTCATTTTGCTTTTTTCCTTTCAAAAAAGTATTTTATAAAATAAAATAGTACGCTAATTAAATTATACATTTCCGCTCACGCAATGTCAACATAAAAAGGGATATTTGTTTAATTTTGTCACATTGTGTAAATTTAATTAAAAAAAGAACAGAAAAATAGCAATATAGACAACAAAAAGGCGCAGGCAAGAGCCCGCGCCACACAAAATTTCAGATTTACTCCATTTCCCCAGCATCAGGGTACCTTCCGCACAGGCGAAAGCCGTCTATATTCCCCTTGCACATAGCGTGAAAAATTCTGTGCTTTATACCCTTGTTACTCCTCTCAAGAGTATTAAGCAGCTCCTTCATATTTTCGCGCTCTGTCGCGTGGTCCTCGGGACAGAGAGATGTGACAACAGGGAGATTTGCCTTTCTGACAAAATAGAGGACGTCCTTTTCCGTAGCATAGAGCAGGGGACGGATAAGTGTGATCTGCCTGTTTGATAGATAAGAAACGGGAGAAAAGCAACCGAGCCTGCCCTCGAAGAATAAATTTAGCATAAAGGTCTCGACGGCATCGTCATAGTGGTGTCCGAGCGCGACCTTGTTACAGCCTGCCGCCACCGCCTCTGCGTGAAGCGAGCCTCGACGCATCTTGGCGCACAGGGAGCAGGGATTTGGCTCACGCCTGACGTCAAAGATTATCTTTGCTATATCCGTCCTGACAACTCTGTACTCGACGTGCAGTCTGCGGCACAGCTCGTGTATATCCGAAAAATCTCCACCCTCAAATCCCATATCCACGGTGATTGCCACCACCTCGTACTTCTTGGGATAAAACCTGCGCATCTCGGAGAGCGCGCAGAGCAGGGCGAGCGAGTCCTTTCCGCCCGAAACGCCGACGGCAATCCTGTCGCCGTCCTCAATCATAGAATAGTCGTCAACAGCCCTTCTGACAAAGCTGAGCAGTCTTTTTATCTCCTTCATTACATCTTGGGAGCGCTCGCTCCGTAACCGTCCTTTCGCCTTCCGCATATAATGTGATTAGAAAATTGCGGAGGAAATTATGAGTATAAAAGTTTACATTGACCAGGGGCACAATCCCTCTGGATTTAACACGGGTGCCGAGGGAAACGGCTTCTACGAGCAGGATATCACCTATGAGGTAGGCGTACTTCTGTACGAGCTTCTCAGAAGAAATCCCGATTTTGAGCCCCGCCTCTCTCGTCCAACGGAAAGCACAATCCTCGGCACAAGCAACTCCTCGAGCCTGACGACGAGAGTCAGACAGGCGAATGAGTGGGGAGCTGACCTCTTTTTATCAATCCACACCAACGCCGCCGAAAACCCGAATGCCACAGGCTCGGAGGCATTGATATACAGCGAGTCGAGCACCGTCGCCAAGGGGGTCGCCGAGGATATCCTCGAGCAGCTTGCTTTAACTACGGGCCTCAGAAATCGCGGTATCGTCGAGCGCCCCGGGCTCTACGTGCTAAAGCGCACACAGATGCCTGCCGTCCTCGTTGAAATGGGATTTATCTCAAATCCGACAGATGCCGAGCTTATGGCGTATTCCCCACAGCTCTTCGCCGAGGGAATATACCGCGGACTTGTAGAATATTATGACTAAGCTGGGGAGAATTACCCCAGCTTTATCTCGTCGAGCGACAGATATTCCTCTGCTACCGCCGCGGAGCGCGCGTGGAAGTTGAAGCTCGCGCCGCACCTCTCGCAATAGACCTGCATACCGTCGTCGGTAAATCTGAGCCTATACTCGCCGCTGGCGCAAGGACAGCTGACTCTGCCCTCTGCCTCGAGGTCGCGAACAACGAAATTGATAGTATCAAATATAGCAGGGTCGGGCGGACACTCGTCCTCGTCCATATCCTGCGGCTGAATATCCCTGACGTCCTCCGCGTCGAGCGAAGCCATTATAACCGACAGCTCATTAGCCGACTTGTCAAGGGCAGGGGAAATATCCTCCATATCGCCAAGAAAAACTATATCCATTCCCGAAAAGGGACAGCTGAGGCTTGTCAGCGTCTCTCTTCCAAGCACCGAGCCTGCCAGAGTGTAGCTGTGACTGTCGCGGCAATATACGCAGGGAGCAGAAATTTTTATCTTATCCTCTCCCCCGCCTGTAATATCAAGTGCGCTTCCGCCGCATTCGCATTTTATCCTGAGAAGTCCGCCCTCGTCCCCAAGTCCGAGGACAAGCCCCACGGTCGCCACCGCGCACTCGGGACACCTGTACGCTATATGCTTTTTCTTTAAATTTCTCTGCATTTCTACCTCAAAAGTGATATTATTTTTTCTCCTCGCGCATTCGCGCCATAACCAGAGCCAGCCTGTCGCCAAACTCGTATGCCGCCCTGAAATCTCTGGCGGTTGTTATATTTCCGTCTGTCACAACGGGCAGATTTTCGACCGTAGCGCCAACAAGCTCACCCTCAAATCCCGGGAAGCAGGTCGCCCTCTTGCCCTCAAGGAGTCCCCGCCTGCCGAAGCAGAGCGGGGCGGCGCATATAGCGGCTATATGTCCGCCGTTTTTAAAGGCGGCATTGATAAATACGTCAGCATATTCCGAGCCGTCAAGATTCAATACCCCCGGCATACCGCCCGGGAATATAACCATTTCAATCCTTGATAGCTCCACCTCGTCGGGAAGAATATCAGCGACGACGGGTATCTCGTGCGCTCCTGTGACCGTCTTTCCCGTGATGCCGACTGTTTTAACCTCATATCCCTCGCGTCTCAATATATCGACGGGGGAAAGCGCCTCGAGCTCCTCAAAGCCTTCGGCTAAAAGAACGATAATCATATAAAACC
>JAFTST010000011.1 GCA_017467165.1 Clostridia bacterium
TAACGCGTTTGAAATTGCCGATGACGTTCTCCGTCGCGGCGTTCAGTCGGTATCCGAGCTTATAAACGTTCCCGGATTTGTCAACCTTGACTTCGCAGACGTGACCACAATTATGAAGAACGCAGGCTACGCTCACATGGGTGTTGGCGCGGCGAAGGGCTCTGACAAGGCACAGCTCGCGGCTATGGCGGCTATCTCCTCTCCCCTTCTCGAAACCAGCATCGCAGGCGCGACGGGCGTGCTTATCAGCATAACCGCATCTGAGGACATTCAGCTCGACGAGGTTGAAACCGCCTCGAGAATGGTATATGAGGAGGCTCATCCCGACGCAACGATTATCTGGGGCGCGGCATTCGCTCCCGAGCTTCAGGACGAGATGCGTATAACAATCATAGCGACAGGCTTTGACAGCTCCAAGCAGATGCTCACCAACGCTATGGTCGACAACGCTCCCGCAGAGGAAGCTCCCGTCAGCTACACCACCCCCGCACAAGAGCCCGAGGCACCCGTATATGCTCCTCAGGCAGCGCCCACTCCCGCACCTGCTCCCACGGCGCCCTTAGCCCCCGAGAGAAAGCCCGAGCCCGCACCCGAGGTTAAGACGACCACCGCCGCGGAAATCGTCGAGGAGTACGACGACGTTATCACCTTCATCAGAAAGATTAAGAAGTAATTTATTTCCAGCTTTAATATTAAGAGAGCCCCTCGGTACATTGCCGAGCGGTTCTCTTTTTTCTTCGTTGCCCGGCTTTTCATTGGGAAGGAGTAAGCTATTTTGGAGAGCGATTTCTATGAGCCTCAAGAGCGTTGATTTTCCCTCCTGTCGGTCGCTTACCGCTCAACTCCCACGGAAAGCTTTAAGGTCACGACGGGGCAAGCCTTGGGTGCGTTTTTTCAACCCTTTCATAAATCTACACTTTTCCGTCCTGACAAAAACTCACCCTATTTTCACATCTACACAATTCCGTAGCGCCTTTTTAACCCGAATTTGCTCTGAAATTGAGTGATTTCAGCCCGTTTTTGGTTAAAATATCGGAATTGTGTAGAAAATGAGAGTGAGTTTTCAACAGACGGTTTCGTCAATTTCGGCTTCTCAACAGCTCTCGGCAAAAATTTGATGCCATTCGGGAAAAGTGTATTTTTCGTTTTCTCGCGTCACAGCCAGGGCGGGCGCGCAGTTTTTTTCAGATTTTCCAAAGTCGAAAGTCCTCGCCACCTCTCCCCTCCCTGTCACCGAATTAGCCCTCTGCACTTCGCTTGAACAAAAGAAAAAACAGGTCGGAAATCCGACCTGTTTTTCAAGCTACAGAATAATCAGATTATCGCCAGGATAGCTCCTGCGATAACGCCGAAAATCATAATTGCCGCCATAACAGCAGCGAAAACTCTTCTCTTGAATACCGTGCTTTTTTCCTTCTTATTAACGTTCATATCTATATCCCCTTTTATTTTCTGCTTTCGTTATACAGCCTTGCCAGCTGGTCTGTTATATTCTTGCTTCCGCCCCGGGTCTTACCCGATACGAAGGCGTTGATTCGCGCGAGTCCCCTCGCCACACAGTCTATGGGCGTCTGCGGCTTGGTAACGCTGATGCCAAGGACACGGGCGAGAAGTATATCAATACCGTACAGCTCTGCCCCGCCTCCTGTGAGAACGATACCGTTTTCAAAAACCGCCTCGACAGCCTCGAGAGGAACCTTCTTGACCGCGTTGATAATCGCGTATATCAGCTCCTGCATCGGCTTTTCAAAGACACCGACGATATCCTCGGTCGATACGTTCATCTTCAATCTGTTGCCTGTCAGAGCTAGTGTGCCCTCGATATCTATGCTATCGTTGGGTCTGCCCTTCCAGACCGCGCCAAGGCGCTCCTTGATGGCTCTGGCAACCGACAGTGATATATTGACGTCACCCTGCTCGAGAACGAACTGCCTCACCGCCTTATCGAAGTCCTCACCACCGATTTCCGTGCGGCTGAGGAATACCGCCTTGCCTCCGTGCATAACTGCAATCTCGGTAGACATAGCGCCGATGTTGACAGAGATAACGCTCATATTTGGAGAATAGCCCGCGCCGATGAGCGCCGCCACAGGACGCACCACCGAATATGAAGTGGTCGCTCCTGCATTCTGGAGCATCGAGAAAAGGTCCTTCTCCTGCTTGGTGAGAATATCGGAAGGCACTCCGATAACACAGCGAAGCTTGTCTGCGCCCCCCTTGTGCGCCGCTATCACCCTTGTGATAACCTCCTCGGTTATCTGATGGTCAAAGAACATTCCGTTTTTGAACGGACGGACGAGCATTCCCTCTGCTGTAGCGCCCTGCCCCCCTCCAAAAGCCTCGTTACCGATGGAGATGATGCGTGGCTCGCCTGCGCGCGAATTCTTATGTATCAGAGCAACCGACGGCTCGCGGAAAACATCCTGCGTCACGTCACAGACGGCTATATTGGCGTATCCGAGATCAATGCCAATCTTTTTGACCATTGCGCATCCCCCTTCTGTCAGAGTCTTTTTAATCAAAACAATTATACAGTATATTTAAAATAATTTCAAGAGGTTTTCTAAATTAAATTCTTCCCCTCCCGACCAATCTGTGACAAAGCGTTGTATATCTCATAACAACCCTGTTGTTTTCCACCATTTTGTAGGCTATCTCGCGTCTGCCCACGAGGATAACCATTCTTCTGGCTCTGGTTACCGCGGTGTACAAGAGGTTTCTCGTCATCAGCATCGGCGCGCAGTAGTACATTGGTATGATAACCACGGGATACTATACCGATAGGTAAGCGTTGGAATTAAGTTAAGTCATCCTATTTTCGTCTAACCCCTTGATATATCTAACGATTTGTGCTATAATATAGCGTAAATCTATCAGAAGGAGGGATAATTTTGACTATTGA
>JAFTST010000012.1 GCA_017467165.1 Clostridia bacterium
CTGACGTACCTTTTCAGAGTAGCCTTCGATTTTTCCTCTTCGACCAGATACCGGCTATATTCAAGTATTGACTGTTTCGTTAATTTCTTCATTTTAAGAGCTCCTTTTTTAATTTATTTTATCACACAACCTCACAATTATAAATAAAATTGCCAGACCTATTGACAAAAATATTGATTTATGCTAATATAACCATTGTATATCGTCGCAGATGGCGGCGAGAAAAATCTGGAGGATAGTATGGACGACGACGCGGACGCGGACACTTGTCTTTTTCGCGGCTTTCATCTCGAATATTGAGGCTTAGGCATACTTATCGGGTATGACTACGCCTTTTTTTGCTGTTTTTCAGAGCTAACAATTCCCTTCACTCAGGGAAAATAATTTTAATTGAGAGGTTATAAAAACACTTTATTATGGACGGACACTTATCGGGCATGCTGGTAATTATTATCTTCTGCGTCATTATGTCTGCTTATTTCTCGGCTACCGAAACCGCATTCTCTACCTTTAACAGAATAAGGATAAGGAATCTCGCCGAAAAGGGCAACAAGAAGGCAGAAAGAGTCCAGAGGCTCGCCGACAATTATGACAAGCTCATTTCCACAATTCTCGTGGGAAACAATATTGTCAACATTCTTTCCGCATCCTTGGCAACTCTGTTTTTCGCAGGGCTTTTCTCGAACTCCGAGGTTATCACGGAGGACGTCAGCGCCACTATTTCCACCGTCGTTATGACGCTCGTGGTACTGACCTTCGGTGAGATTACACCGAAGACGCTCGCGAAGCAGTTCCCCGAGAAATTCGCTATGTTTTCATCGGGTCTGATTCTGGTTCTTTCCGTCATTCTCACGCCTATCACCTGGATTTTCGGACAGCTCCAGCGCCTTCTTTCCTTTATATTTAAGAAGGACGAGGACCAGGGCATGACCGAGGAGGAGCTTATCTCGATTATCGAGGAGGCAGAGGAAGATGGCAACATCGACGAGGAGGAGAGCACTCTTATCAAGAGCGCTATCGAGTTCAACGACCTTGAGGTCGGCGACATCTTCACTCCCCGTATCGACATCACCGCAGTCGAGGTTGACGTTACCAAGGAGGAGCTGGAGAGGATATTCTCCGAGTCGGGCTATTCCCGCGTTCCCATCTACGAGGGCGACCTTGACAATATCACGGGTATCGTGTACTACAAGGACTTCTACGCCACGGTATACAAGCGCACCGCTCCCATCTCGGATATTATCAAGCCGGTTATCTACGTCACCAAGTCGATGAAGATTAACGATCTTTTGAAGGAGCTGCAGGAAAAGCAGCTTCACCTGGCAGTCGTTACCGACGAGTACGGCTCCACCGCGGGTATCGTCACTCTCGAGGATATTCTTGAGGAAATAGTCGGCGAAATCTGGGACGAGCACGACGAAATTATTGAGGAAATCAAGGAAATAGCCGAAAGAGAGTACATAGTTTCGGGTATGGCGAATATCGAAAAGCTCTTTGACGAGCTCGATATCGAGGACGAGGAAATTGAGGCTCTGACGGTTAACGGCTGGGCTATGGATATACTCGGCAGAATCCCCGAGGAGGGCGACAGCTTTGAGGCTCTCGGACTCACGGTTAAGGTGTTGAAAATGGACGGCAGACGAATCGAAAACCTGCACATTCTCGACAACCGCGAGAGTGACGAGGAGGACGAGGACTGATTTTCTCGCACCTTGCGCCCAAAATTGACTCGACACACAAGCTATAATATATGAAAGAGCAGGAGATTTTTCCCCTGCTCTTTTTTCGCCTTTTTCTATTCTTCCTTAATTCTGCATTCTTCATTCTTGGCTCTGCGTTTCCATCTCGCTTTTCTTAATTCTGCATTCTGCATTCTTAATTCTGCATTTTCCCCCACCCGTAAGGCATATATATATCGCCACCAGCGCCGAGGTAGCGAAGACAAGCTTCATAACCAGCAACAGAGGTGTCGTCGCGCTACCGCTGTGAAAAAATGCTCTGTCGGATATAGCCACAGCAAGCACTCCCGACACCAAGGGAGCAATCACAGCGCCAAGCGGCTTAATTTCAAACCTTATCCTTTTTCTGAGACGCAGGAAGGATAAGAGAAAGTTGACTCCCTCCATCACTATGATAACCACGGCATATCCCCCGATACCCATTATCGGTATCAGTATATACACCAGCGCCACCGAGAGCACAGCGTCGAGGATATTGACCCACATAGAGTAGATATGCTCGCCTATGCCCTTCAGCATAGCGTCGGTAACGTGGTCGAGGTACATTATCGGAACGACGAAGGAGAGCATCGCTATGTATCTGCCCGCGTCGTAGGAGCTATATACCACGTATCCGAGCTCCTCTGCGAAGAAGTATATAAGCACTCCGACCGACGTGGCGTACGCCAGGGTATTATTTATAGCGAGGGTGGCAATTCGCCTCTTGGCGCGCTCGTTTCCCGCTCCGTGCGCCTCTGCGAACTCAGGCACGAGCAGTCCCGAGAAGGCGGTGAGCGGTGTCAGGGGATACAAAATCATCGGCAGAGCCATTCCGTTGAGATACCCGTATGAAGAGAGCGCCGCCTCGTTGCTCTCTCCCCTTTTTCTCAGCCTTTTCGGGATAAGATTATGCTCCAGGGACAGAAGGGCTGAGCGGATATAATTTGACAGCGCGAGCGGCAGAGCCATTCCCAGAACGCCGCGGAAATCCGCTCCCCTCCCGGAGCGCGAGCGGACTCGGCAGAAAATATATATAACCCCGCTGAACAGAGCGGATAAAACCTCGGAGAGAGTCACTCCGACAGCCAGAGCCGTGAGCGCTCCCTCGCTGCCCGAAGCCCTCGACACAGCCAGGACGGTAACGCCTATTCGGACGAGCTGACAGAGCGACTGTGTGGCGGCGTTGAGGGTGACGCGCCGCGAGGCTATGAAATAGCCCGAAAATACCGCAGAGAGCGCAACGGGCAGAAGCGACAGGGAAAGTATCCTCAGCGCGCTTATAGCCCTTATATCGCTTATAAATCGCACTCCAAGCACTCCCGACAGGGTGAAGAGCCCGACGGTCGCCACGCCCCCGAATATCAGGGCGTAGATTATAGCGCCTCTCAGTATTCTGCCGCTCTCCTCCTCCCTTCCACAGCCAACCGCCTCGGCTACAAGACGGGTAACGGTCAGGCTGATGCCAGAGCCTGCGAGCGTCAGTCCGAAGGAGTAGACCGTCATTATCAGGGAATTCAGCCCCACAGCCTCCGCTCCCACAGCCCTTGCTATATAAGCACCAAAAAGCAGCTGTATTCCCCTCATAGCCAAACCCACGGCAGTCATCACGGCGCCGTTATAGAAAAACCTCATTCTCTTCGTCATTTTCTCACCCGCTCCCCTCTTTAGCTAACTATATGCTGAAGCGGAAGAAAACTATTCGCCAAAAGCTCGCGCGCCACGTATCTTCACTCCCCCGGGGCAACACCAAAGCTCAGGAATTCTGTTTTCTAAAGAAAAAAAGAGGCGGAAAATTCCGCCTCTTTGGATTATCTGATTGATTTTTCGGTTATTAACCGTTAACCATCTTCGCAATCTCAGCTGCGAAGTCCTCTTCTCTCTTCTCAAGGCCCTCGCCCTTGTCGTAGCGAATGAAGCCAACAACCTTGATAGAGCCGCCAAGCTGCTTAGCAACCGATGCAACGTACTTGCCAACGGTCAGGGAGTCATCCTTGACGTACGCCTGCTCGAGCAGACAGTTGTTCTCATAGAACTTGCCGAGTCTTCCCTCAACGATCTTAACAAGAACAGCCTCGGGCTTGTTAGCCATCTTGGGATCCTGCTGCATCTGCTTAACAAGAATTGCCTTCTCCTCCTCGAGAACCTCTGCGGGAACCGACTCCTTGTCAAGGTAACGAACGGGCATAGCCGCAACCTGAAGGGCAACGTTCTTAGCGCACTCCTTGAACTCGGGAGCGTCAGCAACGTCGGTAACGAAGGAAATGATAACGCCGGTGTTACCAAGACCGTGGATGTAGGTGGAAACAACACCCTCAACAACTACGAAGCGGCGGATAGAAAGCTTCTCGCCAATCTTGTAGGTGTGCTCGGTGAGCTCGTCAGCAACGGTACCCTCACAGCCGGAGGCCTTGCATCCAAGAAGCTCCTCAACGGTCGCGGGCTTGTTTTCGATAATAGTCTTGAGAATGGTCTTAACGAACTCCTGGAAGGTAGCGTTCTTAGCAACGAAGTCGGTCTCGGAGTTAACCTCAACCATAGCGGTAACGTTGTCGACGGTCATGATATCAACAAGTCCCTCTGCGGCGATTCTGTCAGCCTTCTTAGCGGTAGCCGCCATACCCTTCTCACGAAGAATCTTAACAGCAGCGTCCATATCGCCGTTCGCCTCAGCGAGCGCCTTCTTACAATCCATCATTCCACAGCCGGTGAGCTTTCTCAGCTCAGCAACTGCCTTTGCACTGATCTCTGCCATTTTCAGTTACTCCTTTCAATTACTCTGCTGCTTCCTCTGCGGGAGCCTCAACAACCTCTGCCTCTTCGCCACCGTGAGCAGCGATAACAGCGTCAGCGAGCGCGCCTGCGATGAGCTTGATAGCACGGATAGCGTCGTCGTTACCGGGGATGATGTAGTCTGCATCATCGGGGTCGCAGTTGGTATCTACGATAGCAACAACGGGAATACCGAGCTTCTTAGCCTCAAGGACAGCGTTTCTCTCCTTGCGGGTGTCAACGATAAATACGCAGGAAGGAAGGGTATCCATCTCCTTGATACCGCCGTAGGACTTCTGAAGGTCCTCGATTTCCTTGAGCTTCTTCGCTACTTCCTTCTTGGGAAGGAGATCGAAGGTGCCGTCTGCCTGCATCTTCTCAAGGTCCTTAAGACGCTTGATAGACTTACGAATGGTCTGGAAGTTGGTGAGCATTCCACCGGGCCAACGAACGTTGGTGTAGAA
>JAFTST010000013.1 GCA_017467165.1 Clostridia bacterium
ACGCATAAGCGTTGAATATATGTGCTTATGGTGGTCGATATAAAAATCCTCTGCGGTAATAATACCTATGATAATATCGAAGGATTCGGGATTAACAATTATTGCTCCAAGAACAGCCTGCTCTGCATCGACTGAAACAGGCATCTGTTTAATCAATGCTCCGCTGGTATCCATATTTACCCATTCTCCATTAGTTATTTATCAAAATAAAATTTACTCGGACACGATGACTATAAAGCTTGCGGTAATATCTCCGAGTATCTTGATAACAACGTTATATCTTCCGTAAGCTCTTATAGAATCCTTCAAGACAATCTTTCTTTTGTCAACCTCTGTGCCGATAGCGCGCGAGAGCTGCTCTGCTATATCCTTAGCGGTAACCGAGCCGTAGAGTCTGCCGTCCTGGCCGTGACCCATTTTGATAGTAATCTCCTTGCCGCTGATTTTGTCTGCAAGAGCCTGTGCCGCCTTTCTGTCCTCGTTGATCTTATATTCCTTAGCCTCTGCCTTGCTTTTCAGCTCGCTTGTAGCCTTGGCATCTGCGGGAATTGCTTTCTTCTGAGGAAAAAGGAAGTTTCTTGCATATCCGTCGGAAACCTCGACTATCTGATCCTTCTTTCCCTGTCCCTTAACGTCGCAAAGTAAAATTACCTTCATTGTTTTTCTCCTTATGAATCAAAATAATCGTCAATGGACGCCTTTAACGTTTCGAGAACGTTAATTATTGAATCACTTTCAACCTGTGCGCCCGCCACGTTGAAATGTCCTCCGCCGTTCAGCTTTTCAAGTATGAGCTGTACGTTGACGCTACCCGAGGATCTTCCCGATATGTGTACGTGGTCGTTGATACGAACCAACGTGAAAGCGGCGTCAATACCGCGAAGCGTGAGCATTTTATCAGCCGCCTTGGATGCGATAACTCTGTATGAGTCGTCGGTTTCTCCGTCGCAGGCGGATATAGCGATATTACCTCTGTAAATTGTTATCGCGGTATGGAATCGCGATTCCTTCTTCAAATCGTCGGGAGACGTCTTAAAGAGCGCGTACACGTCCGTGGGGTTAGCTCCCGCGCCGCGAAGATACTGCGCAGAGCCAAAGGTACGCGTTCCCGTATTTCTCGTGAACTGCTTGGTATCAAGGAGTATGCCCGCGAGAAGCATATCAGCCTCTTCCTTGAGTAGATTCTGCGAGCTGACAGCGCTTTCCAGCATCTCTGCAACAAGCTCGCACGCGCTGGATGCCGAGGGCTCTATATAATACGCGCGAACAGTATCCTCAAACGCCTCGGTTTTTCTGTGGTGGTCGATAATGGCTACCGTCTTCACCTTCGTCGCGATATCTGCAAATTGAGATCTGGCGGTGGTATTGTGGTCCACCAGAACAACGAGTGTATCGGGACCCACAAGATCAAGACCGTCGGCGTTATCAACGAATATCTGCGAGTATTCCTCTGTTCCCTGCATTACTCTGATGCAGTTTTCGAGGTTTTTATCTCTTAAGTCCACGGCGATATTAACCTTCAGTCCGCAAAGCATAGCGATTCTTGCTACACCTATACTTGCGCCGAAGGAGTCAAAGTCACCGTATCTGTGACCCATAATAATAACGTTGTCAGAGCGTCCCATAAGGGCTGTGAGCTGGTTGGTGAAGGTTCTGGAGCGAACGTTCGAGCGCTTGTAAACCGACTTCGTCCTACCGCCGTAATACTCTGTAACGCCGTTATCAATATAGACAACCTGGTCGCCGCCTCGCTGAAGCGCGAGGTCAATAGCGTCCCTTGCGGCAAGCTCGCGATCCCTCAGACTTCCGTCAGAGCGCGATACGCCCATCGAGATGGTTATGGACACGCCGTCACCAACTCTGGTTTCGCGGATAACGTCAAGGATTGAAAAGCGGCTCTCAAGACACTTGTCGAGTGAAACAGAGTCGAAGAACATTATATATTTATCATTTTCGTAGGACTTTATCGTCGCATTCATCGAATCAGCCCACGCCTTCAGCTTCTCGTCAACAACCGAAACGGCAACGCGGAATTTCTCGTGCACGTAGTGAAGGACGTCCTCGATATTATCTATGGCGATGTACGCGACACAGACGCGGTTATCGTTGTATCTTTTCTCCGCCTCGTAAAGTGCCGATACGTCATCAAGCATAAGTATATAAAGATCGTCCTCAGCGCTTCTGGACGCGAGCTTGAAGCTTTCGGTCTTGTAGGAGCGACCGCCGATGACAATGTCCTCCTCGCCGAATTTCTCAGGCTCTATATATTCGCCAAACAGAGACTCGATATCCCTGCCGATAGGATTTTCCTCTCCGTCGAGAATAGCGAGCATTGACGGGTTGCACCAGACCATAACTGCGTCACCGTTAAATGCGGCAATAGGCTTGGCGGTATTCTTGAGGACTGCGCTGGAGCGCTCGGAAAGCATAACGTGAATCCCGGGCTCCGATACCTCCCTGACCTTTCTTTTTCTCGCAAAGTAAAGAACAGAAACCTCGCAGAGATACAAAAGCACGATAGCTACAGCAAGAATAGTGGCGTCAATCTCCTTGACAATAAGGCTGATAACTGCGAAAAGAGCAATATTCAGGCAAGCAAGCGCAACGCAAGCGACAAGCTCTATGCGCGAAGCGTATGGAATATCATTTTTCTTTAAGCTCATAACAGTCAACCTCCATTTTTATTATTATCACCGCCGAGCTTCTGTGCCCTGGCTCTGTTGTAGGTAATCATAGAAAACGCTCCAACAACGGACAGGACCTGAATTGCGGCGGATGAAAAAAGACCAATCAAAAGCAAGACGATAAAGGTGGCAATACCCCGCCTGCCAAGTCTGATTGTGAAGAAGTAACAGGCAAGTCCAAAGCCGAGATAGGCGTAGACGAATGCGAAGACCTCGTACAAATTGAGTATAGCTATACCGACAATCTGGCCTCCCGACACGAATATCTGCAAAAACCATAGCGCAAGGAAGAAATATGCAAACACGCTCGAGGTTACAAATCTCCATTTTCCAAACTCTTTTGAGTCCTCTGCGGTAAAATTGATTATCAGCGATAATCCCTTGAAGGAAAAGCCTACCAGAGCGAAGCTAACGACGAGAACAACCGAAATCAAAAGATTGAAATACAGGTTGATAATCTCGGCTATCAGCTCGTCAGAAACCTCGACCCCGCCTTGCGAAACGGGCGTATTGGCGTAAAAATTCTTCATATACTCGAAAAACTCGGACTTTATTGACTCAAAAAGCTCCGAAAGATATGAGGTCGCAAGCGCAATATCAAATTTGTCTATTGCATCGAATGCATATATATAAGCATAGACAAGAAACAGTACCGCCAGAAAAACGGTAGAAACTGCCGCCGAGAAGCTCTTCTGATACCCTTTTTTTATCGAAAGTACGACAAAAATCGACATAATAACAGCAGCAAGCGCATTGAAGGATGCGGCAATATTGAATATAGCATCGACAGCGACAGCGACGACTGCTATCAAAACGGACAAAATTTTGTACTTGCTCCTGTCATAAAGAAAAATTGCGCAGAGTGGCGGTGCGATAAGCGGAATCAGAAATATTCCGAGCTGCCCAATAAGAGAGGCAAGAAGGGCCGGGACTAAGAAAAAGACCGCTAACAAAAAAATTACTAAAGAAAACCTTTTATCAGCTCTTACTCGAACGTCCATTCTGCCACCTCCTATCAAATTTACATATTTTTGCCTGTATATTATATCACATCAATTTGCAAAAGTAAAGAAAAATATTATAATTATTTAAAATAATAGATTTATGCATTATTTTTCGCAATTGTCGGTATAAATTATGCCCTAGTCCTTGCAAAACTTCTCAAAATATAGTAAAATAGTTTTTGATAAACTGAAAGGAGTGGTGATATGAGCGGTCGATACACCTCGGACACACCCGTTGGCGCCCTTAGCGGCGTTGGTAAGGTTAAGGCAGAAAAGCTTAATAAAATGGGTATTTACACTATCCACGACCTGCTTTATCACTTTCCGAGAGCCTACGAGAACAGAGCCGAAATACACCGCCTTGGAGAGATGGATACAGAGGCGACTCACTCGTACGCGCTCACCGTATCGAGTACTGTAATAGGAGCAAAGCTCAAGGCGAATCTCCACATCTCGAGGCTTCGCGCCTTCGACGAGTCAGGTAGTGTGGAAATTATATTTTTCAACGCGCCATTCGTCAAAGACGTTTTCCACGTTGGCGACACGTTTAGGTTCTACGGCAGGCTGTCCTTCAACAAAAAACGCATTCTCACCCTCACCAACCCGCAGTATGAGCCAATAATCGAGGGTGTCGTACTTGACGGCTTGATTCCCGTATACACCGCAACAGAGGGACTCACCTCCAAGGGCATAGGCAAGCTGATAAAACAGGCGGTTGACGACGTTCTTCCCCTGCTTGACGACCCGTTACCCGAGAGCGTCAGGGTTAATTCCTCCCTGTGCACGCTAGGCTACGCTATAAAAAACGCGCATTTCCCTATTGATGAGAACGCGCTATACGCATCAAGGCGCAGACTCGCCTTTGACGAGATGTTCTATTTCGGTCTTGGCATATCCTTATCCGCAGTAAAGCGGGAAAGAGCCGTAGGTAAGAGCTTCTCACCCTGCTCTCTGAAGCCTCTCACGGATATGCTCCCCTACGAGCTGACAGGCGCGCAGAAGCGGGCGATAAACGATATCTACTACGATACCGTTCTGAAGAAAACAAACGGAAAAACCCCCGCTATGTCGAGAATTATCGTTGGGGACGTCGGATGCGGAAAAACCGTGTGCGCCGCCGCGGCTATCTATATTTCCTACAAGTCAGGCTTTCAGAGCGCTCTGATGGTTCCTACGGAAATTCTGGCAAATCAGCATTTCAAGGACCTCGAGGAGCTGCTTGGAGGGCTTGGTCTGCGCGTCGCGCTACTGACGGGCTCCACCACCTCATCACGGAAAAACAAAGTATATGAAGCGATGAGCAACGGCGAGGTCGACGTAGTCGTTGGCACGCACGCCCTTTTAACAGACAAGGTTAACTTTTCAAATCTGGGTCTAATCGTTACCGACGAGCAGCACCGCTTCGGCGTGGAGCAACGCGGAGTTCTGAAAAACAAGGTTGAGTCTGCGCATATGCTCGTTATGAGCGCCACACCTATTCCGAGAACGCTCGCGCTCGCTCTGTACGGCGACCTTGATATATCGAGAATCGACGAAATGCCCAAGGGCAGACAGCGCACCGACACCTTCGTTGTCGACGAGAGCTATCGGACAAGAATTAACGACTTTATATCAAAGCAGGTTGCACTTGGCGGACAGTGCTACGTCGTGTGCCCCTCCATTGAGCAAAACGAGGACGGTACAGAGGAATTTATACCTGTAGGACTTCGCTCTCAGTCTATGATAAGCACCTCGTCTTACAATCTGAAGAGCGCGGTCGATTATACCGAGGAGCTGAGGGGTACCCTCCCGCAGCTTAGAATTGAATGCCTGCACGGAAAAATGAAGGTGCAGGAAAAGAACAGAATAATGACTGCATTTGCCTCAGGCGAGGTTGACGTTCTTGTTTCGACCACGGTAATCGAGGTCGGCGTCAACGTTCCAAACGCATCTCTTATGGTGGTTGAAAACGCCGAGAGATTCGGACTCTCACAGCTTCACCAGCTCAGAGGCAGAATTGGCAGGGGAACAAGAAAGTCATACTGCATTCTCGTCTCCGACCTGAAAACCGAAAAGGCGCAGGCAAGATTAAACGTTATGCGCACCACGCACGACGGATATGAAATCGCTGAGAAGGATTTGTTGCTTCGCGGCCCGGGCGATTTTCTTTCTTCAATTTCGGGTGATAATATCAGGCAGAGCGGCGGATTTAATTTCCGCTTCGCATCAATGTGCGATGATAACGAACTGTTCTCCTCCGCCTTTTCACAGGCAAAATCCATTGCTGACAAGGACCCCGACCTTCTCAATATTGACAACGCACCGCTCCGCGCCGAGATGGCTCACAGAGTCACGAAGGTAGCGAATATCTCATAGAAAGGCAACGCTTATGATTAAACCACTAGCAGATAGACTCCGCCCAACAAATCTTGATGAGGTTGCAGGCCAGGAGCATTTGGTTGGAAAAGGCGGCATACTTCGCCGTCTTACCGACAACGGCAGAATACCAAATATGATTTTCTTTGGCCCTCCGGGCACGGGAAAAACCACAGTAGCTAAAATCATTGCCACAATCTGCGGTATGCAGCTCTTTATGCTGAACGCTACCACCGCATCAACCGCCGACGTCAAGGAAATCCTATCAAATACGGAAAATATCTTTTCGGAAAACGGCACTCTTTTATACCTTGATGAGATTCAGTCCTTCAACAAAAAGCAGCAGCAATCCCTTCTTGAATTTATGGAGGACGGAAGGATAACCCTTATAGCTTCTACAACCGAAAATCCCTATTACTACGTCTACAATGCTCTGCTCTCCCGCTCCTCAGTCTTTGAGTTCAAATCTGTGACGCCGAAGGACTGTATTCCTACGCTGAGACGAGCGCTCGCTCTTCTGAACTCCGATTTCAATACAGCGAAAACGGCTGATGAGGAGCTTCTCTACGGTGTTGCCGCCGCTTGCGGAGGTGACGTAAGAATGGCAATTGGCGTTATAGAAAACGCCTTTTATATCTGCGACGAGGTAATCACGGACGAGGCTGTAAGGTCGCTCATTCCCTCTGTTGTCGGCCACTTTGACAGAAACGGAGATATGCACTACAACTTCCTCTCCTGCCTTCAAAAATCAATCAGGGGTTCGGATCCAGATGCCGCTGTATTCTATCTTGCCAAAATTCTCGCCTCAGGCGACCTTTTATCAGCCTGCAGAAGGCTTATGGTTATAGCAAGCGAGGATATTGGCTGCGCATATCCTATGGCGGCGGCTATTACCTACGCCTGCTGTGAGAGCGCCAAGGCGGTAGGGCTTCCCGAGGCGGCAATACCTCTTGCCAACGCCGCCTGCATACTTGCCACCTCCCCGAAATCCAACTCCTCTTATATGGCTTATCACCTCGCGAGTGAGGACATATCAAAAGGCCTTGGAAACGACATTCCCGAGCACCTGAAGAGCCCGGATTTCAAGGGATATCTTTATCCTCACGACTACCCGAACAGCTACGTAGAGCAAGCTTATCTGCCGAAGGACCTTATAGGAAGGCGCTATTACAGCTTTGGTAACAACAAGACCGAGCAGGCTGCAAAGGCATACTACGATATGATCAGGAAAAACGCGGGAGAAAATAGTTAATAATATTTTATATTATGACATAAATCCATTTCTATTGACAAAACACCGTTCTTTTGTTATAATTTTCATAGTGTAACCAATTATTGACATAACCGTTTGAGAATACAGAGGATTTATGATATACCATTTTATATTAAACCCACGCTCGGGCAAAAATCACCGCCAGAAGCGTTCGATTGACGAATATATAAAGCAAGCCTGCAAGAAGCGCAAGCTTGACTACCATATCTACTACACCACCTGTCCGGGTGATGCGACCGAATACGTTAAATCAATGGTGCGCATTTCAAGCGAGCGCCAGCGTTTTATCTGCATAGGCGGCGACGGCTCGATTAACGAGATTGTTAACAGCGCCCCCTGCAACCCCAACGTTGAGTTTGGTGTCATTCCCAAGGGCTCGGGAAATGATTTTGTCAGAAATTTCGCAAGTCCGAGAGCCTTCCAGAGTATTGACGCTCAGATAGACGGATATACTATACCTCTCGATCTGATTAAGGTCAACGAGTATTATTGCGTCAATATGGTCAACATCGGCTTTGACTGTGCGGTTGTCAAGGAAGCCGACAGGATAAAGCGCCACAAGTTTATTCCCCCGGGAATATCCTATATTCTTGGCGTAATTGCAGTTTTGTTCAAAAAATTCGGCACCAAGATGAAGCTTATCTACGATAACGGCGACGTTATTGAAAAGGAATTTACACTTACAGCAATAGCCAACGGAAAATACTGTGGCGGTGGATTTAAATCCGCTCCCGTGGCTCACCTGCAGGACGGAAAATTTGACATCTGCTCGATAAATAAGGTCTCAAGGCTGACCTTCCTCTCTCTTGTTTCAAAGTACAAGAAAGGAACATATCTTGACTCAAAGAGAGCCGCTAAGGTTATCGATTACCGTCAGGAGGAGCATTTCAAGATGGAGTTTGACGAGCCCGTGCCCATCTGCATTGACGGTGAAATCAAGGGCGCTAAAACCATCGATTTCCAGATTGTCAGGGACGCATTCAGGTTTGTCATACCGCTCGGCTCTGATTTAATAGATAAAAACCACGATTAGGATCTATCAAGATGAAGCTTTTTGACAGAAGACCGCTTAGCCTGATACTTTGTATTATGCTGGGTGGCTTCTGTCTTTTTATTCGCTTTGAGCCGCTTGTATCTCTGCTTTCAGGTGTTGCATTTTTCGCTGTATTCTGCCTAACTTTCGTTTTTAAGCATTTATTTATGGGCAGAGATGTGATAGTCAAGGTGTCGCTGATAGCCCTGACTATATCAATTTTCCTTGCCTCGCTTTGGTCTTACATCTTCTTTCCGAGAAATTACTACGGTGAGGAGGTCACGGTGGAGGGCTTGGTCACGTACTCCGAGCACACCGACGAAATGAGTTCAACTGTCGTTATCAAAACCGATAAAATCAACGGAAAGCGAGATTCGCATAAGCTGTTAATCAAGGGCTACAAGGACGAGCTCTCGGGTATTAACGCGAAGGACAGACTCACCTGCACCTTGGTTATTGACTCGCTCGACTCATACAGCAGAGAGTTCAAATCCTATTATATTTCCTGCGGATATTCTGCAAGAGCAACAGAGATTTCAGACGTCAATATTTTATCTCACGACAACCGAACGCTCTCGCTCTATTTCCTTGATATCAGAGATTCTGTTTCCGACAGATTCAGAGAGATTTCCGACTATGAGACCGGAGGCTTTCTTGCCGCTCTGCTTTTAGGCGACAGAGATGCGATAGACGAAAATACCGAGCTAAGCTTTATAAGAACGGGAATATCACACATTCTCGCCCTTAGTGGCGCGCATCTTGTTATAGTTTCATTCGCCGTGATGAGCATTTTGAGTCTGTTCAAGCTGAACAAAAAGGCAAAAACAGCTATAAACTGTATTTTCATACTTGCCTATATGCTCTTGACAGGTATGTCAGCCTGTGTCACCCGAGCCGGCGTTATGCTTATCGTCACCTCGCTCCTTTTCCTCTTATCACGAAAGGGAGATACGATTACCTCGCTGATTATTTCCGTGTGTATCATTCTTCTCTTTCAGCCCTACTCTGCCTTTGATATTTCCCTCTGGCTGTCTGCATTCGCAACCCTGGGACTTGTTTTCCTCTCATTCGCCTTCTCTGCCTTCGAGAAGAAAAAGCGTCCCGTTGTTATCAGAATTCTTCTTTGGCTTCTTGTTGCGTCGCTCGCAACGGTTTTCGCCGTATCTGCGTCGTATTTGTTTTGTCTTTTCAATTTCGACAGCTTCTCCACGATGTCTGTTATAGCTACCCTGATTTTCTCACCTATAACCGAGCTAATCATATATATTGCAGGAATAGGTCTTGTTCTTGGCGATATTATTTCCTTCAACCCGCTTCTCATCTGGCTTACTGATAGCCTGAAATCTCTATGCGATATACTAGCATCCCCGACTCTTTCCTTAATCTCAATGGACTATCTGCTAGTTAAGATACTTATTATTCTGTTGTGCGTCGCATTCTTTTATTTTCTCGTCCTGGGCGGCAAGAGCACGGCGAAAATCTCGATAATAGTTATCACCTCACTATTTCTCGCGGTTAATCTTTCAGGCATCGCCTTACAAGCCGCGAATTTAGCCAAGGACGATGTCATTTATTCCCCTACGGACAGCTGTGATGCCTTTCTTATCAAGAGCGACAGCGCAGTATCGGTTATCCTGACCTCTGACTCAAAATACGATGCGTACAGCGTGCTTGACTTATTGCAGGATGAGAGGATAACCGCTGTTGATAATCTTTTTGTCACCAATTATTCGGAGGACATATACGACCTTGCGGGAAATATCTTTAACAGCCTTCTTGTCAGGCATCTTATCCTCCCGACTCCAAAATCGAGCGCAGAGCTTCAAATGGCGAGCTGGCTCGGTGACACGCTTTCGCAGTACACAACCGACCTTGCCTTCATATCCGACGGCGACAGGATTATGCTCGGTGAGTGTGAGCTGCACCTGTTTTCGCATAATATGTATAACAGTCTGCTACCTGTTGGCGCAGTTTTCTCTATAACCGACGGCGAAGGCATAACCTGCTTCATTTCTGCTGACCTGTTGAATTATCTTGGGACAGAGGCAATGGCTACGGCTAAAGGCTCAGACCGTCTGATTGTCGGCGGAGCCGGCGCTGATAATAAAACAACGTTCAGGCTTTATTCAGAAAATGCCAAGGAAATAATAATAAGCGAAAAGCTGATTGTTCCTGAAGATATAAAAGAATATTATGAAAAAAGGGGTGTCCCGATCAAAACGATCGAGACACCCTGAAAATATTCAGACGTTAAACAGGAATTCGACAACGTCGCCGTCCTTCATAACGTATTCCTTTCCCTCGCTACGTAACAAGCCCTTTTCCTTGACCTTGTTTCTGTCACCCTCACGAACAAGATCGTCGAAGGCTACAACCTCAGCCCTGATAAAGCCGCGCTCAAAATCACTGTGTATCTTTCCTGCCGCGGCGGGCGCCTTGGTGCCCCTGGTTATAGTCCAGGCCCTGACCTCCTTGGTACCTGCTGTAAGGAAGCTGATAAGACCAAGCAGCGAATAACCCGATTTAATCAGCTTATCAAGACCGCTCTCGTCTATTCCAAGATCCTGAAGAAAGCTCTCCTTATCCTCGCCGTCAAGCTGCGAAAGCTCCGCCTCAATCTGCGCGCTGACTGCTATAATCTCGCTGTTTTCGCTCTCTGCGTGCTCCTTGAGTCTTATATAGCCCTCGTTGCTCTCGTACTCTCCGCCAACCTCGTCCTCGGAAATGTTAGCGACGTAGATAATAGGCTTAAGAGTCAGAAGCCTAGACTCCTCTATCCAGGTAACCTCGTCCTCGTCAAGTCCGATAGAGCGCGCGGCCTTTCCCTCCTCAAGACAAGCCTTGACCTTTTCAAGAACGGCGAGCTTCTCGAGAAGCTTCTTATCACTCTTCGCCGCCTTTGTAGTTCTGTCGATAGCTCTCTCCACAATCTCAAGGTCGGAAAGAATAAGCTCTATATCTATCGTTTCAACGTCGCGGATAGGATCAATAGAGCCCTCGACGTGAATAATATCGTTATTCTCAAAGCAACGAACGACGTGAACTATGGCATCCACCTCGCGGATATTCGAGAGAAATTTATTTCCGAGGCCCTCGCCCTTCGACGCGCCCTTAACCAAGCCCGCGATATCAACGAACTCAATAATGGCAGGAGTAAATTTCTCCGGCTTGTACATTTCAGCGAGCTTATCGAGTCTCTTGTCGGGTACTGGTACAATACCTACGTTGGGGTCAATCGTGCAGAAGGGATAATTTGCCGATTCCGCCCCCGCGTTTGTCAATGCGTTAAATAACGTGCTCTTTCCCACGTTAGGAAGTCCAACTATACCAAGCTTCATATTTTCACCTTTCGGATTTTTTCGTCATATTATTCTAACACAAAATAAATGTATATTCAATAGATTTGTTAAAAATAAAAACATATAATAAAATATTTCAAAAAATCTTGACAAGCTCTGAAAGTTAGCTTATAATTAAATTGTGAAGTTTTTAATATTTTTAACAAAGTTAACAATTTGGAGGTATTATGGAAAACATCAACGATGCAAAGCTATTGGTGGTTGACGACGATCCCAACATCTGCGATATGCTCAAGCTCTATTTTGAAAACGAGGGCTACAAGGTGCGTACTGCATACGACGGCGCCGAGGGTCTTAACAGCTTTAAGCTCTATGACCCCGATCTTGTACTCCTTGATATAATGATGCCCCGAAAGGACGGCTGGCAGGTCTGCCGTGAAATCCGCGAGATTTCATCCAAGCCCGTTATTATGATTACCGCCAAGGGCGATGTAATCGACAAGGTGCTTGGACTCGAGCTTGGCGCCGACGACTTTATCGTCAAGCCCTTCGAGATGAAGG
>JAFTST010000014.1 GCA_017467165.1 Clostridia bacterium
AGCCTCCTCGGAAACGTTGGGAACCTCGCGGGTGATCTCCTGAGCGCCGAGCTTGGTATCTCTTGCTTCCTTGGTGAACTTTTCGATGTGAATGGAGGTATACATATCCTCGCGGACGAGCTTTTCGTTGAGAAGAACCGCGTCCTCGTAGTTGTAGCCCTCCCAGGTCATGAATCCGATAAGAGCGTTCTTACCGAGCGAGATCTCGCCGTTGGAGGTAGCGGGACCGTCTGCTATAACCTGTCCCTTCTCTACGCGCTGACCTGGCTCGACAACGGGGCGCTGGTTAACACAGGTGCCCTGGTTGGATCTCTTGAACTTGATAAGGTAGTAGGTATCCTTCTTGCCCGAGTCGGTGAGAATAACTATCTCGGAGCCCGCCGCGCGCTCGACGATACCGCCCTCGCGCGCTACAACGACGGCACCCGAGTCGACAGCCGCCTTGTACTCCATACCGGTAGCTACGATGGGGGAGTCGGTTATCATAAGCGGAACCGCCTGCTTCTGCATGTTCGAGCCCATCAGCGCACGCGTGTTGTCGTCGTTCTCAAGGAAGGGGATACAGCCCGCGGCAACCGATACAGCCATCTGAGGACAAGCGTCCATCAGGTCGACCTCGTTGGGAGAAACCTCGATGAACTCGGTCTTATATCTGGCGATAACCTTCTTATTGACGAAGCAGCCGTTCTCGTCGAGCAGCTCGTTCGCCTGGGCAACGATGTTGTTGTCCTCCTCGTCGGCAGTGAGGTAGAGAACCTTGTCGGTAACTCTGCCGTTCTCCTTGTCGACAACGCGATAGGGCGCCTTGAGGAAGCCGTACTCGCTGATCTTGGCATAGGATGCAAGATAGGAGATAAGACCGATGTTAGGTCCTTCGGGAGTCTCTACGGGACAGATTCTGCCGTAGTGAGTATAGTGGACGTCACGCACCTCGAAGGAGGCTCTGTCACGGGAAAGACCGCCGGGACCAAGCGCGGAAAGACGGCGCTTGTGAGTGAGCTCTGCTAAGGGGTTGTTCTGGTCCATGAACTGAGACAGGGGAGAGGAGCCGAAGAACTCTCTTATCGCAGTCGCTACGGGACGGGTGTTGATAAGGGTCTCGGGACGAAGATCGTCGCTGTCGTGCACCGACATTCTCTCCTTGATGTTCTTGTCCATTCTCGACATACCGATGCGGAGCTGGTTCTGAAGCAGCTCGCCGACGCAGCGAAGGCGTCTGTTGCCGAGGTGGTCGATATCGTCGGACGTGCCGATGCCGTGTCCGAGAGCTATCATATAGTTGATGGAGGCGAAGATATCCTCCTTGGTGATATGCTTTGGAGAAAGCTCTGCCGCTCTCTCGACAGCCTGCTTCTTGATGAAGTAGACTCTCGCGTCACCCTCGAGCCCCTCAGCGTCCGCAGCCTCGATAATCTCGGTGAGGACGGAAAGACGCACCTTTTCTCCAACCTTCACGCCACAGTCGGAGAGGTCATAGCCGAGCACGAGCTCGGGACGGGCGGTGTTGTTGCCGAACACCTTGACGGCTCTGCCGCTCTCGGTCTCAACAACTATCTCGTTGACAAGCGAGTCCTCGATTGCCTCTGCGAGCTCGCGGGTAATCTTAGTACCGCGCTCGACGACCTCACCCGTGGTGGGAAGCACGAGATCCTCGTGCAGAGTCGTGCCCATAATTCTCGCTCCGAGGGCAACCTTCTTGTTGTACTTATATCTTCCGACAGCGCCAAGGTCGTATCTCTTGGGGTCGAAGAACATATTGTTAACCAGCGTCTCCGCGCTCTCAACGAGAGGAGGCTCGCCGGGTCTTATCTTCTTGTAGATTTCCTTCAGCGCTTCGTCGCGAAGAGAGGTTCCGTTCTCCTCAGCGAGCTTTCTGCACTCGTCCTTCGCCATAGTGATTCGGAGAATCTCCTCCTCGCCGAACATACGGAGAATATCCTCGTCTGTATCAGCTCCCGAGGGCATAAGCGCTCTGATGAGCATAGTAACGGGAATCTTGCGGTTTTTATCTATCTTGACGTTATACACGCCGGCTGCATCGGTTTCATACTCCAGCCACGCGCCTCTGTAAGGAATTACCGTCGCGGAATAACTGTGCTTGCCCGCCTTGTCAACCGTATCGGCATAGTACATACCGGGAGAACGAACAAGCTGAGATACGATAACTCTCTCCGCTCCGTTGATAACGAAGGTACCGTTGTCGGTCATCAGAGGAAAATCGCCGAGGAAGATCTGAGCGGTCTTTATCTCGCCGGTCTCTTTGTTGAGCAGTCTGACGCCCACCTTCATATGCGCGTCGTAGGTGACCGACCTGTCCTTACATTCCTCAACCGAGTATCTCGGGTTGGGATCAAGGGTGTAGTCGGTGAATTCGATAGAAAGATTTCCCGTGAAATCAACTATCGGCGAGACGTCTCTGAGAACCTCGTTGAGACCCTCGCGCAGAAACCACTCATAAGAGTCCTTCTGGATCTCGATAAGATTGGGCATTTCGACTCCCGCCTCAATCTTCGAGAAGCTCATTCTCACGTTGGTGCCAAGCTTCTGGGGTTTAAGCTTCATAAATTGAATCACTCCATTCCTGAGTTTTTTACAAGTCGCATCGAAGCGTTGTGTTTTCCGCCGTTTTCTCGCGTATAATATGCTCGCGTGAGAGCTTTGTCACAAGTCAACAGACGGATTATGTAGATTTTGTGCAATTTCACAGTGGCGTCCTGCAAAAAGGGCAAAAAATCCCCATAAATATGCGATTATATTGCATTATAATATTTTAGCAGAAAAAATGGAAATGTCAAGGGGTTTTGGAAAAAAATAAAAAGTTTTTTTCAACAAATTTTTTTGTCACTATCGGAGAAATTTTTTATTCTGCCCCAAAATAACCGCTGGCAATTTTTGGCACATTTTCCACCACCCGACAGAAAAAATATTTTTTCACCCACTCTTCCTCACACCAACTCCCCTCCTCGCCCTCCATTTTCATTTTTCCATTTTCAATTCTGCATTCTTCATTCTTCATTCTTCATTCTGCATTAAAAAATGGGGCGTTTTCTGTCCGCCCCAAATCTTGCTATTCAGTTATTTCGCCTGCTCCGAAAGAACCGCCCTTTTAAGTCTATCAAGCCCGTCGAGCACTCTTTCTCTCTGGGTAGCGAGATTCATTCTGAGAAATTTCCTTCCGCACTCGCCGTATTCCGCGCCGTCGGACAGATAGAGCCCCGTTTCCCTTCTTATCCTCTCGCACAGCTCTACCGAGTCGTCACTCACTCCGCTCGCGTCAATCCAGAGAAGGTAGGTTGCCTCGCCGTGCACGGCTCTGAGCCCCGGAATTTTTTCATTGATATAGCTCTCGGCTATGACGCGGTTTTCGAAAAGATACGCGAGAAGCCCGTCAAGCCAGCCGTCACAGTCGGAAAACGCCGCTATATTCGCCACCATAGAAAAGGCGTTTGGCTCTCCGACCTCGTCGGTGTTGATGCCCCGCCACACGCGATATCGGAGAATCTCATTCGGTACTACCACCGCCGCGGACTGAAGCCCCGCCATATTGAAGGTCTTTGAAGCGGAGATGCAGCTTACCGAAATATCCCTATATTTCTCAAGCGAGAAGAAGGGCGTGTAGCTTTTTCCGGGGGCCACTATATCGCAGTGTATCTCGTCGGAGAGCACGGTAACTCCGTATCTCTGGCACAGCTCGCCTATCCGACAGAGCTCATCTCTTGTCCACAGTCTTCCAACGGGATTGTGCGGGTTGCAGAGTATCATCAGCGAGGTCGCGGGCTCGGCGAGCTTTTTCTCGAGGTCCTGCCAATCCACAGAATAGCCGCCCTCACCGTCATAGACGAGGTCGCTGGAAAGAACACGCCTGCCGTTGTTGAGTATAGAATTGTAGAAAATATTGTATACCGGAGCCTGTATGAGAATATTCTCCGCGGGCTGAGTCAGTCTGCGAATTACCGAGCCTATGGCGGCTACGACTCCGTTGGAGTACACCAGCCAATCTGTCGGAATCTTGAAGCCGTGTCGCCTTCCGTAGAACTCGGACACCGCCGAGAAAAAGCAGTCGGGAGTCGTTGAATAGCCGAAAATGGCGTGCTCCGCTCTCCTGCATATCGCCTCCGCTATGGGCGGCGCAGCCTCAAAGTCCATATCCGCAACCCACATAGGAAGCTCGCCCGGGGCTACGTCCCACTTATATGAAAAGGTGTCGTATCTGTCAGTCAGCTTATCGAAGTTATACATTCTTCCCCCTCACACTGATTTCGGTTTTCGTGACGTCGACTCGCTCGGGCTCGTGAATTATCTCTCCGATGCTGTCAGCGACTATTCTGCCCGAGACGGGATTTTTCACACTGACGACACCCGAGCGTATATCCGCGTCAACCGAGGAATACTCAAATGCAAGGTCGGTTTTCTCGGTAACGCAGCCCTCAAGGATAAGCCCGTCCATATAGCACATACCCTGGTTAGACTCCAATTTGCAGTTGACAAGCCTGACGTTTTTCGAATTCCAGCCAAGGTATTCTCCGACTATCACAGAGTCGTACACCGTCACGCCATCGCAGTTCCAGAAGGCGTCCTTCGAGATAATGACAGAGTCGCGTATCACAACGTCACGACAGCCGTCAAAGGCGTAGTTTCCGCTGAATCTGAGCCTCTCGGCTGTAATTTTTTCCGAGTTCATACAGAAATAGTCGCCCCTGACCGACACGTCGGAAAGGGTTATGTCCGAGCAAGCCCACATAGCCTCCTCCGCCCTCATCATATCGACGCGGTTAAGGGTTATGCCCGAGCAGCGACGGAAGGTCTTCGGAGCGTCCACGGTGCAGTCTGTGAGCGATATTCCGTGAGTGTACCAGATGCCCGAGCGAGCATAGACGGAGAAATAGGTTCTCTCGCACTCAACCCCGCGGCAGTACCACAAAGGATATTTCCAGCCAAACTCACAGTCCAAAATTCTGAGCGATGAGCTCTCCTTCAGGGGCGACTCGCCGTCGTCGAAAAGACAGGAGCGAATCTCCACGTCCCTCGAGGCGAACATCGCCCTCTCGCCTGTGAGATGGGCGTTTTCTACAATTTTCATATTCTTCCCTCCTTTTGACAACCAAGGCTTACATTTCCTGTGATTGTCAATCGAAAAATGAGAGCTAATTTTCAAAAATAATTTCGCACGGGTATCGCCTTAGCAGAATATCAGCCGTAGCAGTGCCTCGACCGCTATGGGCATGAAAAGCGCGGGAATCAGATTGGCGGTTCTGACCTTGGTTATACCGATGGTATTAGTTCCGACAAGTATGATAACGAGCGACCCTGTGACTGAAATATAGGTGAGCGTGGAGGCGGAAAGCAGGCTGACGAGCCCTATTCCAAGAGCCGTTATCGCTCCCTGATATATGAGCAGAAAAAAGGCAGAGAAGGCACAGCCCGCGCCCATAGAGCCCGCCATAAAAAATACCGCTATCGAGTCGATAACCGACTTCGCCAGAAGTATCGAGGGGTCGCCCTGCGCGTCAAGAAGCGCGCCGTTGATGGTCATAGCCCCAACGCAGAAAAGCAGGCTGCAGGACACGAAGCCCTTGGCGAAGCTATCGCCCCTGCCTACTCCCGAAAACCTCGCGGCAAGCCTGTCGCCAAGAAGGTTCAGCCACTTGTCTATATTGATAAGCTCGCCAGTGACAGCTCCAACCGCCAGCGAAAGTATCATCACCAGCACCTTAAAAAGCCCCGCTGAAAGAAAGCATCCCTCCGGCACCGCGGGCGCCGCCTCGAGTGCTCCGTCTATTCCTATGTAGATAACGCACACGCCGATAGCGGACATTATAGTTTCGGATATTCTCTCGGGAATACTCTTTTTGATAAGCGAGCCGAGTATACCGAGCACCAGCACCGAGACGAAGTTCACTATCGTGCCAAGAAAATGGTCAAATACAAATTCCATTCATACCTCTTTTCCAAAATAGAAGAAAATATCAGTCGTTCCCGATCGGAACCTCTCCGACCTCCCTGCCCGCGACCACATAGTGCGCGAGCAATCTAATGCCAGAGGAGGAAAATATCCTCGCCAGCATTTTCGTAGTATATATATCGTCGCTCGAGGGCTCGGTGGTGCCTCTTGGGTGGTTGTGCGCCACTATAACCTCTCTGGCATCGTTTCTTATCGCACATTCGAGCAGTCTTCTCGGGTACAGGTCGGACGAGGAAACAGCACCCTCGCCGAAGCATTCGATTTTCGAAAGCCTGCCCTTCCCGTCGATAAGCAGCATATACAGCACCTCGACCGAATATCCGAGAAACAATCCGGGAAGCAGCTCCTTGATCTCCTCGCCGTATCTCTTTCCGAGAGGAAAGCTGTCAACTATTCTCCTGCCGCCAAGATATACCGCGAGCTTCAGAAGGACTGCGGTTCTTTCCGCCAAGCCTCCGCCGCTTATCAGCTCGTCCGTCGGCATATCGAATATCCCGTCAAGCGTGCCAAGGTCGTCGATAAGCCCGTCCGCCAGCCGCTTAGCCTGTGCGCCCTCCGAATAGTACAGAAGCCTCGCGAGGTATTCCTTCGCTCTTTTCTCAGCCTCTTTCCTCTCGGGTGGGAGGGTGTCGGCTAGCTCACAGTCGCGGGCGGAAACAATTTTCGAGGTATATCCGCCTCTGTCAAGGTTATCCTTCATCCTCACTCCTCCCGCTCTTTCGATTCAATAAATCTCGTGAGCTCCGGCGAGTCGCTCGACAGCTTTAAAGAAAGTCCGCTGTGCACGCCGATAAAATCCCTGTCCGAAACTATATAGTGCTCCACCGCTCTGACGCCAACCGCCATCAGCTCGTCAGAGAGCAGCTTCGCCGTCGCTCTCTCGGACACGGTGGGAAACATCGCGCCGTGCTCCTGCCTGTGAGCAAGAATGATAACGCTGGCTCCGGCTCGCATCGCCGCGTCAATGAACGCCCTCGGGCGAACTGCCGCAGAGCCGAAATTGGTGTTGTATATATCGACCGTCCTGAGAAGTCGCATAGACGAATCAAGCAGCATACCGCTCACCGTCAGTCCCTCTCGCTCAGAGAAATAGCGCACAAGATACGCTCCCGCCCTGTAGTAGTCGTCGAACGCAGGCAGGGTCAGCCCGTCCCTAAGCTCGTCCCTCACAGACTCAAGAGAGCCCACGAGCCTGATAAGCCTCGCGGCGTGCTCGCCGATACCGCTCACGCGGCAGAGCTCCTCCTCGCTCGCGGAAAACACCCCGTCAAGCGAGCCAAACTCCATAAGCAGTCTTTTGGCTATCGGGTTGGTGTCCTTATATGGAACGGCGTAGTATAAGAGCATTTCAAGCAGCTCGTACGTGTCAAACACTCTAGGACCGTGACATATGAGCTTATCCCTCATTCTCTGTCTGTGTCCTCTGTGTATATCCTTGTCCTCGTTAATATCCATCTCAAGTCAAAGGCTGCCCGTGACAGTCCTCACAGGCTAACCCCGGCTTCCTCCGTAGATTATTTTTCCCTCGCGCAGCTCCTCCGGTATCTCGAGCGAGAAGCCCTCGGGCTTGACTACCTCAAGCATATTTATCCTGACCCCCTGCGAGCTGAAGGCGGCCTCGTACTCTGTGACGACGTTATCCTCCGCCCACTCGGACGCGTGCAGGTCGCGTGTCACAATACGCGGCTCAAGCCCCACCGCCGAAAGCTCCTCGAGGGTGAAGTCGAAAAGACCTACGTTATCGGTCTTGAAGCGGAGCGTGCCTCCGTCGCGGAGCAGGTGCATATATACCGAAAGATACCTGCGGTGAGTCAGCCTGCGCTTCGCGTATCCCTTCTTCGACCAGGGGTCGGAGAAGTTCAGAAACATTCTGTCAATAGCTCCGCCCTCAAATATTTTCATAAGGTTGTCGGCGGTGTCCACTATGAACCGCAGATTATCCCGGGCGCCCAGAGAGATTGCCCTCTCCGCCGCGAGCACGACACAGTCGCTGACGCGCTCCATAGCGAAATAGCACACCTCGGGATTTTTCTTAACCATACCGCAGGCGAATCCGCCCTTACCCGCTCCTACCTCGAGCCAGACGGGCGCGCCCGCCCTTCCAAAGACCTCACTCGCGGGGTCGGAGAGCCTGCCGCCCTCATATATAACCTCGGCGCAGGCAGAAAGCCGCCTCTCGCCGTTCTTTTTCTTTCTCATTCTCATATCAGTCTGTCCTCATTCCACAGCGTCGGTATCCGCGGGCCCGTCACCTGTCTTATGGGGCTCGCCCGAAGAATTTTCATCTGTATCGGGCACGTATATGTACTGCACGGGACCCGTGTCGCGTATAAGCGTACGCTCATCCTTGAATTTCGTCCACAGAAGAAGCGTCACGTAGGCATCGCCCGAGCAGCCGCCAAGGTGCATACCGAAGACGAAAACCAGAGCCGAATATACAGCGCACACGACGCCTATGCCCCCGACGCCAACGCCCCCCGCGACTACAAGGCACGCCGCTATCAGAAGAAGAAACAGCGCGCTGAAAAACACCAGAGGCGAGAGCAGAGCGAAAAGCGCTGTCGCCCTGTAAGTATATATACCCGGCACGCCGCAGAAGGCGCAGCTCCAGCTCATACCGAAGGTGAGCTTTTCTCCCGTTTTCCTCTTATAAGCCCAGCCGTGCACCAGCTCGTGACACACGATATAGGCTATGAAGGGAAGAAAGCCTATGACAACTCCCGAAAGAAGTGAAGCCACATCCCCCTCGCTCTCGGCTATTCTGTCGCCTGCCACAAGGTACAGAAGCGGCAGAAATAATGCCGTGACCAAAAGCCATACGAGAAGGGCTATTCCGTTGAAGATAAGACCGAATTTTAAATCCGTGCCGTCTATTGTTTTCGCCAGCCTGTAGCCCTTCGGCAGCTCGCGCTCAAATGCCTGATTTTCCATATTTTCTCCTTAGTCGTTTCTCGAAAACTCCTGAAGACGAAGCCCGGGATTATCCTCCATAACCCATCTTATAGCCCACTCGCTGGTGAAGATAAGCAGGTTTCTTCCGCGGAAATCCTGCACCCACTTGGTGTCGTGCGACAGCTTCAGCGTCTTGGGGTCAAGGTCCTCGTTTTCTATCCAGCGAATCTGCTGATAGTGAAGATTCGTGCGGCGAAGGTCACAGCCGTACTCGCTCTTGAGTCTGTACTCGAGCACCTCGAACTGAAGGACGCCGACAACTCCGACGATAACCCTCTCAAGTCCCGAGTTAGGCTCGAAGAATATCTGAATAGCGCCCTCCTGGGCAATCTGATTCATTCCCTTGGCGAACTGCTTTCTCTTCATAGAGTCAACCTGCTCTACCATAGCGAAATGCTCGGGAGCGAAGGTGGGAATACCCTCGAATTTCAGCTTCATTCCCTTCTCGCACACGGTGTCGCCGATAGCGAAGATACCCGGGTCGAAAACTCCTATAATATCCCCCGCGTACGCCTCGTCGATAACCTCTCTCTCGGATGCCATCATCTGCTGAGGCTGCGAGAGGCGGAACGCCTTGGCGCCCTGAACGTGATAATAATCCCTTCCTCTCTCGAACTTGCCCGAGCAGATTCGCATGAAGGCTATTCTGTCGCGGTGCGCCTTATTCATATTCGCCTGAATCTTGAAGACGAAGGCGGAAAATCTCTCGTCGAAGGGGTCAACCGTGACACCCTCTGCTACTCTCGGCAGAGGAGAGGTCGTCATTCTTAAGAAGTGCTCAAGGAATGGCTCAATACCAAAGTTGTTAAGAGCCGAGCCGAAGAACACGGGAGAGAGCTTTCCGTGGCGGACAGCCTCGAGGTCAAAGTCAAAGCAGGCTCCGTCAAGCAGCTCTACCTGCTCGACAAGCTCCTCTCTCATTTTCTCGCCGATAAGCCCGTCAAGCTTGTCCGTGTCGGTGATGTCGCACTTGATACCGTGTATAAGCTCCCTGCCCCTGTGCGCGTCGTCGAAGGAAAGGATTGCTCTCGCCTCCCTGTCGTACACACCCTTGAACTTCTGTCCGCAGCCGATAGGCCAGTTCATAGGATAGGTGCCAATTCCAAACTCGCGCTCCAGCTCGTCAAGAAGGTCAAATGGGTCTCTGGCCTCGCGGTCCATCTTGTTGATGAAGGTGAAAATAGGAATATCGCGCATCGCGCACACCTTGAACAGCTTTCTCGTCTGGGGCTCGATACCCTTCGCCGCGTCTATAACCATCACCGCGCTGTCCGCCGCCATAAGCGTGCGGTAGGTATCCTCGGAGAAGTCCTGGTGTCCGGGGGTGTCAAGTATATTGATGCAGTAGCCGTCATACTCAAACTGAAGCACCGACGAGGTTATGGAAATACCTCTCTGCTTTTCGAGCTCCATCCAGTCCGAAACAGCGTGCTTGTCGGATTGCTTTCCCTTGACCGAGCCTGCAGACTGTATAGCCCCTCCGTAGAGAAGAAATTTCTCCGTCAGGGTGGTTTTTCCCGCGTCGGGGTGGGATATTATAGCGAAGGTACGCCTTCTTTTGATTTCACTTTTCAGCTCAGCCATAAATTCATCCTTTTTTAACAGAAGCATAGTTTTTCGCGCGAATTATTCTCGCACGCATACATATTCTATTATATATTATCACCACTCGCGCGATTTGTCAACAAGAAAATCGCCCGAAGCCTGCCCGCCAACTTGACAAGCCGAGGCTTATCGGCTATAATAGCCTTACAGAATAAAAACAGGTCGGGTGATATATACTCCACAACAAAAAGGTGTTATGGAGCCTATATGGTCCGACAGAGGAGTTAAAATGACGAAAAACGATAAGCTTCCCGACAGCATCGGGAAAATAGAGGCTATCATAGGCTACGCCTTCCGCGACAAGAGCCTGCTTATTCAGGCATTCACCCGAACCAGCTTCTGCAACGAGGCTAATCAGAGGTCGGCTGTCAAGTACCAGTCCAACGAGGTTCTGGAGTTCTTCGGAGACGGAGTGCTCTCGGCATCGATTATCACCTTTCTTCTGACCAAGCACGCCGAAAGATACGAGCACGGTATCAGAACAAGGCTTGACGAGGGCGATTTTTCAAATATCAAGTCAAAGCTGAGCGACAAGAAAAATCTATCGCTGTGCATAGCCACCCTCGGACTTCAGCAGTATCTGAGAATGGGCGAGGGAGATGCCAAGCTGGGCATAGAAAACGAGCCCTCGGTTATGGAGGACCTGTTCGAGAGCATCATAGGAGCGGTCTATATAGACTCGGATATGAATATGCCGACGGTCATGCAGGTAGTATCGAGAATGCTCGACCTCAACAGCCTCACATCCAAGGAGCCTCCCCTTCAAAGCGCGAAAAACGCCCTTCAGGAGTACTGCCAGGACAAGTCGAGAAGACTGCCGCCTCCGAGATATGAAACTCTCGGCGAGGAGGGCCCCGACCACAAGAAGCAGTACAGGCGAGGTGTGTTCGTCGGCGACAGGCTCGTTGCAGAGGGAATAGGAAAAAACCTGAAGCTCGCCGACGCCGCTGCGGCTGAAGCGGCGCTCGCGGTGCTGAAAAAGGAAGACGAGCCGAAGGCGGAAAGGGCCAACTCCACCAAAAGCCGGCCTCAGACCGCGAAGCCAACCGAGCCCGCGACCAAGAGCGACAAAAAGACAACTAAGGTTGACACCCGGGCAGGAGCCAAAGGCGCGAAAAAGCCAAATACCGCCCCCAATAACTCCGCACGCCCCACACCCAAGGCGAAAAAGGCAACCACACCCACGACCAAAGCCGCGGCGAAAAATACCGACGCCAAGACAAAAGCCACATCAACTAATTCGAGTGATGGAAACACCCGGAAACCGGCGGAAAAATCCGCGACAGGGTCAAAGACCTCCGACAAGAAAAAGGCTACTCGAAACAGCACGGCATCAGCTCAGAAAATGAGTGTCCAAAGGACCTCCTCATCTGCCAAGGGGGCTACTCCCACAGCAACCGCAGGTCTGAAAAGCCACGCCGCACAGAAAAAGATAGCCACCCCCACCTTCAAGGACCTCGGAGAGAGCCGCGAGGGAAACAAGACCGTCTATCGGGTTGAGTGTATATTTATGGGCAGGTCGGCTACGGGAATCGGCGCAACCCGCCCCGAGGCGAAGGAAAACGCGGCAAGGCTTATCCTCGACTCTATGCGGGGCGCCAAAGCGAAGAAAAAGAAATAACCGAAGAGAATAGATACTTATCCCAAAAAAAAGGGGGCTGACTCAGACCAAAAAGCGCTGAGCCAGCCCCTATTGAATTTTAAAGCAATTTTAAACCTTGAACACAAGTCCAAGCGCTCCCAAAGCCGCAGTTATAGCAGCCGTGGTGGGCTCAATCTCCTGCTTGGAGAGCGTGCGCTCTGCAGATACGAAGGAGAAGGTGAAGGTTATAGCGGTGACACCCTCGGCGTCGGTATAGACGTACTTCAGCTTGACGTCGGAGAGGAGCTCTCCCGCAACCTCGGTGGCAACCCTGACCACGTCCTCGAAAACAACGCGGGATGGGTCTGCAACGTAGGTAAGGTCAATGTCAATAGCCGGGAACCTCGAGGGCTCCTTGTACTTGTTGGCAGCCGCGGGTATCCTCGAGAACGCCTCGGTGTTAATCTCGAAGAAGGCAACAGCGCACTTCTTATCGATATTGCCGAGCACGACGGGATGAGGCACTGAGAGGTAACCGATCTTCACTCCCTCAACCACTATGTCAAAGGAGTTGACAGGGTGCTCGAAGTCAAAGTCAACCTCGCCCGAAACGAAGGCGGGACGGCGGTGGAGTATATCAAGACACAGCTCGGAAACCACGTCGCGCATGCGCAGGAAGAGTGTTTCCTCGTCTGCGAGCTTGGAGTAGGTGACCACGCCGAGCTTGTTCTGCTCGTTGCAGGCTCCGTCCGCGCGAAGACCCTCGACAGTGTGGCCTATCTCAAAGATAGAAAACTCGTCGCGGTAGCTCTTGTTTTCCCTGGCGAAGGAAAGCAGAGTGGGTATCATAGAAACTCTCAGATACTGGTGGTCGGGGGTCTGCGCGTTGATAACCCTGACGTTTTCGGGAGTCCTTATGCCGAGCTCTGCATTCTTCGCGTCGTCCGACCAGATATAAGAGTGTACCTCGTGCATACGGTAGCTCTTGACGAGGATATCCTTCATTCTGTCCTCCTCGCTCTTTAAGACCTCAAGTCCCACGGGAGCAAGCGCGCTGACAGAGGTGAATACCTCAAAGTTGTCGTAGCCGTATATTCTGGTGATTTCCTCAATAATATCCGCCTTGATGGTAACGTCCTTGGTAGCTCTCCAGGAGGGCACCGTAACGGTGAACTCGTCGCCCCTCTGCTCAACGGTAAATCCAAGTCCGAGCAGCGTCTTAACTATCGTTTCGGTGGGAATGTCTATACCCGTGTAGCGATCTACGTACCTCTTATCAAAGCTCAGGGTGATGGTGGGATAGTGTCTGACGTACGCGTCGGAGAAGCGGGAGATAACCCTGACGCCGGGGTCGTTCTCAAAAAGAAGGGCAAGAAGTCTTTCGGTAGCGGTCTTACAGAGCTCGGGGTCGAGCATCTTCTCGTATCTCATAGAAGCATCGGTACGAAGTCCGAGGCGGGTGGTTGTCTTTCTCACCGAAACGCCGTCGAAGGTAGCCGACTCGAGAAGGAGCGAGGTGGTATCGTCCTCTATTTTCGACGCGTCGCCGCCCATAACGCCTGCGACTGCCACGGGAGCATCCCCCGAGGTGATCATAAGCATATTTCCGTCGATTTTTCTCTCTACTCCGTCAAGAGTAGTGAAGTCACAGCCCTCGGGGAAGGTCTGAACCTCAACTCTGTCCACGCGTCTGTTGTCAAAGGCGTGCATAGGCTGTCCCAGCTCGAGCATAACGTAGTTAGTCAGGTCGGCGAGGAAATTGATAGCGCGGGAGCCGCAGTAGTAGAGGCGGATGCGCATATTGACAGGAGAGATTTTTCTCGTTATATTCTCAACCTTGATGGCAGAATAACGCCACACGAGGTCTTTCGCGCGCACGTCCACCGCAACCTCGGGGAGCGCGTCGTAGGCACTGAGGTCGTGGAGGGTGGGCTTCTTCAGCTCTCTGCCGGTAATGGTGGCAAACTCACGCGCGATTCCGTAGTGGCTCCACAGGTCGGGACGGTTGGTGAGCGACTTGTTGTCGACCTCGAAGATAATATCGTCTATATCGTACACGCTCTTGATATCCGTACCGAGAGCTATATCGTCGGTTATCTCCCAGATTCCCGAATTGTCGTCCGAGATACCGAGCTCAGCCTCCGAGCAGCACATACCGAAGGAGGTGAAGCCTGCTATGGTAGCGGGGGTAATCTTGTGTCCCTGCACAGAGCCGCCACTTGTAGCAAGAGCGACCTTCATTCCCTCTCTGACGTTGGGCGCACCGCACACGATGTCAACGATGCCCGAGCCCGTGTCAACCTTGAGAAGATGCAGCTTCTTCGAGGTAGGGTGATTTTCAACCGACACAATCCTGGCTACGATAACGCCGTAGGTGTCCTCTCCCTTGACTATAATGTCCTCTACCTCCGCGGTAGAAAGGGTGAAATTGTGTATAAGAGATTTTTGGTCAAGTCCCGAAAGATCGACGAAATCTCCGATCCATCTCATAGATAAAAGCATTGTTTCCGTCCTCCTTCTTACTTAGACTTGAACTGCGAGAGCGCCTTGAGGCTTCCGCTGTTGAAATCACGGATATCCTTGACCCCGTACTTCATCATAGCAAGACGGGTAAGACCGAGACCGAACGCGAAGCCGGTGTACTTCTCTGTGTCGATTCCGCCCTCCTCGAGAACGCGGGGGTGAATCATTCCGCAGGGGCAGAGCTCGAGCCAGCCCGAATTCTTGCAGGACGGACAGCCGTCGCCGCCGCAGATAGCGCAGTTGATATCGAGCTCAAAGCCGGGCTCGACGAAGGGGAAAAATCCGGGGCGAAGGCGAACCTTGACGTCCCTCTTGAAAACCTCGGAGAGCATCGTCTTCATGAAGTAGATGAGGTTGGATATCGAGATATTCTCGTCTATCATCATACCCTCCATCTGGAAGAAGGTGTTCTCGTGGTAGGCGTCGGTGGACTCGTTTCTGAAGCAGCGTCCGGGGAAAATTGCCCTGAGGGGAGCGCCGTATTTCTTCATTATAGAGTTCTGAGCCGCAGAGGTATGAGTCTTGAGAAGCTGACCGTTGTCAAGATAGTAGGTATCCTGCATATCTCTGGCGGGGTGATGCTTCGGAATATTCAGCGCCTCGA
>JAFTST010000015.1 GCA_017467165.1 Clostridia bacterium
AGCCTCAATAAGACAGTGGGGGTCACCCTCAAGAAGAGAACGGTCCATGAATGCTCCGGGGTCGCCCTCGTCTGCGTTACATACTACGTACTTCTGGTCAGCCTTGTTGGGGGCGGTAAGAGCCCACTTACGACCGGTGGGGAAGCCTCCGACTCCTCTACCTCTGAGTCCGGAGTCGGTAACAACCTTGATAACCTCCTCGGGGGTCATCTCGGTGAGAACCTTACCGAGAGCCTGATAACCGTCCATAGCGATATACTCGTCGATCTGCTCAGGGTCGATAACACCGCAGTTACGAAGAACTACGCGGTTCTGGGACTTGTAGAACGCAGTTTCGCCAAGAGAAATGGTACCCTTGACCTTCTCGTCCATCTCAGAGCCTGTGTCGCTGTAGACGAGTCTTTCAACGACTCTACCCTTGAGAAGATGCTCTTCGACGATTTCCTTAACGTCCTCGGGAGCAACTCTGCTGTAGAAGGTTCCGTCGGGATATACTATAACGACAGGACCGAGAGCGCACAGACCAAAGCAACCGGTCTGAACAACCTTAACCTCTTCTGCAAGACCAAAAGCCGCGATCTGCTCGGCGAATGCCTCCTGAATTCCGTTAGAGCCCGAAGAGGTACAGCCTGTACCGCCACAAATCAAAACGTGTGCACGAATCATAACCTTACCTCCTCATTAATTGTAGTTGGCAATGGTGAATTCAGCTACAACATTGCCTCCCTTGAGATGCTTTTCGACAACCGTCTTCGCCTTTTCGGGCGTCATCTTGACGTACGTTGTCTTTTCGCCTGCCTCGTAGATCTCTACAACAGGCTCGAACTGGCAGATACCGATGCATCCGGTCTGGGAAACGGTAACAGTGCCTGCAAGACCGCTCTCGTTAACAGCCTCAACGAATGCGTTAAGCACGGGTCTTGCGCCTGCTGCGATACCGCAGGTAGCCATACCAACGACAACGCGCACGTCAGAGGAGCCCTCACGAATAACGACCTTGTCCTTCATTTTGTCTCTGATTGCTTTTAATTCAGCCAAAGATTTCATGATAGTCTTCCTTTCCTTGCTAATCTTTTATTTTTTATAATTTATTTCGCTGTATTGTTCCTCGAGATATCCCTCAATCCACTTGATAACCTCGTAGGTGTCGAGCGGAACTCCCTCAAGCGCCTCTCGAAGCTCTCGGGTATCGAGTCCTACCTCGCCGTATTCCGTTACGTGAGAGAACAGAATATCGGTATCAGGGTGCCCCTGAATTAAGGTGGTTATAGAAGAAATCACGTCGCCAAGCGGTGTGAAATCTATATGGTTTTTGTAGAAATATGCTGTGATAGTAGTGCCGTGCGCGTCGGTTTTCCCGTCGTCGACGACAGAATGAAGCTCAACTCTGCCGCCGGTCATCTCCGCCGCCATCTTCAATAGCGGAATACCGAGACCGACACTTCTCGTTGTTCTTGTTGTATAAAATGGATCTGTGACCGAACGCAGAATATCCTCCGACATTCCGCAGCCGTCGTCCTTGACCGTGATAGACAGCTCAAGAGAGCTCTCGATTATTATAATCTCGGTAAGGGTCGCGCCCGCCTTCATCGAGTTTTCCGCGATGTCGAGTATGTTAAGTGATAATTCCTTCATTTAGTCACCTCAACCGTTCAATCAGCTCTTTAGCAACCGCATCGGGATTGCTTCTGTCAGCGACAAGCTCGATATAGTGCTCTCTCTCGTTCATAACCCCGAGGCTATGTGAATCCGAGTTGAAAACTACCGTCTTATCCGAGAGCGAAAAGCGCTCTGAATATGAATCGTAGCTTTCGGCTCTGTTCAGCTCCACGGTGTTGAAGCCGGGATGCGAGGGAAGTGTGCCGAGTATCGCTATAATACCGTTTGACTCGCGGTCGATATGAGCAGGGTAGCACACCCCGCCAAAGCTGTCAACAAGCTCGGGTAACGCCTCTATTGATATATCGGTAGCCACCGATAAAAGATTATCAACACTGCCGATAACTTTGTCCTCCTCGTCGAGAATAAGCTGATCTCCGAAAATCTCGGGTCGGTTTTTTATCTTCATCAGCCTCTCCGAAACAAGACCGTCAAATTTCATCGCCTTATCCAGCGTCGGAAACAGGCAGATAACGTGAATGTCCTCTGAGGTAGTCAGCTCCATTCCTGCTATCGGAATGACGTTATAGGCCTCTGCCGCTTTGAAAAAAGCAGGGCAGTTTTTCGTTGTGTTGTGATCGGTTAGCGCTACTATATCAAGACCTATTACGGCGCCCATTCCCGCTATACTGCTCGGGGTATTATCATTCTCCGCGCAGGGTGACAGACAGGAGTGAACGTGCAAGTCATAATAGAATCTTTCCATTACAGAGCCTCGTGAAGCTTGATTGCAGCCTCGTACGCGGGCATAGGAGTAACCAGAAGATTAACACCCTTTGCTTTCGCAGTTTCGATAATATCCGCCTCGGGCAAAACCCCCTCGGCAAATAAAATACAGGAAACGTCAGAAAGCGTGCCAACCGCTATTACGTTTACGTTGGACATTATTGTTATCCAGGCGTTGTCCTGTCTTGCTCGACCCATAACCCAGCTCAACAGATCTCCAATATATACACCGTCGACCTCTCGCTCGGGCTCGGGTAGGCACAGGACCTCAAAGCCGCAGCCTGCGGCAAGCTCTGCAACCGTCATCTCTAATCCTTTCCGCCTTCTGTATTGCGCCTTATAGGGCAACCCTCAGGGCAGGCAAGTCCTTTTACTATATCCTCCGCGAAGGCCTTGCAGCTCGGTGCGCCGCACGCGCCGCAGTCGATTCCGGGGAGGTTACCTTTGATTTTTTGTATATCCGCCATCATTCTCATAGACTCCGCCATTGTGCTGCCGAGCTTTGAGATGGGAGAATATTCGGGAAGCTCGTTGAATAAGAAGCTTTCCGGTATATAGTCGGACGCGCTTTGATCGGGCTTGTTCTGTGATACAGGGAGGTATCTTCTGATAGACTGTAGCCTTGCTTTAGCGATAAATGGGTTCTGGATTGTAAGAACGCCGCCGACACAGCCGCCGGGGCAGGCGTTCAGCTCGATAAATTCGAGCGGAGGTATATTGCCTGTTTCCACCTGATCGAGAACCTTTATTACGTTTTCGATGCCATCAGCAGCCAGATAATCGGAGTTGAATATTGCAGTAGCCTCTCCTCCGCTTCTCGCCCAGCCAATACCGATGCGTCCCGTCTCCGTTATATCGGGAACGTCCTCGTCGCCACTCATTTTACCGATAAGCTGAAAGTACACGTCGCTTATAGGCACCACAACGTCGACAAGGCTGGAATAATCGGCGAATCCGTTCTTGGCATAGCTTGCCTTCGCAGGGCAGGGAGTGATGAAGCATACGCCGATTTCCTCGGGCAAAAGCTCGGGGTGCTCTGCGATAGCCTTTTCCTTCGCCATTCTTGCCGCGACCTCCATAGGAGGAAGCATATGTACTATATGATCGGAAAGAGAAGGGAAGCGCAGGCTGATAAGCCTGACGACGACAGGACAGGCAGAGCTGATAGCGGGCTTTGCAACACCCTCGGTTTTGAGGTACTGTCTTGTGTAAGCGGTGACGTATTCAGCCGCCTTAGCGACCTCAAACACGTCGTCAAAGCCGATTTTCTTCAGTCCGTCCAGAACGTAGTTGATGTCCTCAAGGTTGTCGAACTGACCGTAGAGCGATGGCGCCGGCAGAGCAATCTTCCATTTGAAGCGCTCCATATCAGAAAGCTTCTCACATACGGGCTTTTTAGCCTTATGAGGACAGTTTCTGATACATTCTCCGCAGTCGATGCAGCGGTCTGCGTTGATAACAGCCTTTCCGTTGCGAATTCTTATCGCCTCGGTGGGACAATGCTTTAAGCAGGTGGTACAGCCGGTACATTTCGTCTCGTCAAGTAGAACGGAGTGCTTGTACTTAGTCATAGCCGTCACCCTAAATTTACCTTCATAGTTATTGTAGTTCCGACTCCGAGGACAGAATCTATCTCGATAGAGTCTGTGTGGCGCTTCATATTTGGAAGTCCCATTCCCGCGCCAAAGCCAAGCGAACGGATTTCGTCGGGTGCTGTGGAGTATCCCTCCTGCATCGCCTTTTCAATATCCTTGATGCCGGGTCCCTTGTCTGTCAGAACGATAGTGATACAATCCTCGCTCACGCGAACCTCGGCAACGCCTCCGCCCGCATGGATTACCATGTTGATTTCTCCCTCATACATGGCTATTGAAACACGTCTGATTGTGTCTGAATCCAAACCTAACTGCCTAAGGTTGCGCTTTACCTGCACCGATGCCTGTCCGGCAGAGGTAAAGTCATCTCCGTTAACGTCGTAACGGAATACGAGCTCTTCGCTCATGATTTAGCCTTATTACCTACAAGACCGTTGGAATAGAGCAATCCACAGGCCTCGTACAATCTTTTCTCGGTAGTCATGATAACGATACCGGTATCTCTCGCGAGCTTCAGCATCTCCTCCGTAGGAGCTTTGGAGCGAACGAACACAATACACAGCATATCCATCATAACGGCAGTTCGGATTACCTGTGTGTTAACCAGACCTGTCAGAAGCACGGCTTGATCCTTAACGTAGGCGAGAACGTCACTCATAAGATCGCATCCGCATGCGGAATAAACGTGCTTTTCCACGTTTTCCTCACAGCAGAGTATTTTTGCGTCGAGCAATTCCTGCATTGTTTTTATTTTCATAAGCCAGCGTCCTTGATACTTATTGAATTATCTGTACTTTTCGAGAATACCCTCGACGTCCTCAACGCCAAGACGGCCATAGACCTCCTCGTTCACGGTGAGAACGGGAGCAAGACCGCACGCGCCGATGCAACGGCAAGCGGTGAGAGAAAACTTTCTGTCAGGTGTGCACTCGTCGCCACCGATGCCCAGAAGCTCCATAAGCTTGTTGTAGATGTCACCCGAGCCCTTAACGTAGCACGCGGTTCCAAGACATACGGAGATGTGATTCTCACCCTTGGGAGTGAGAGAGAACTGAGCGTAGAACGTTGCAACGCCGTACACCTTTTCGAGCGGTACGTCCATACCGTCCGCGATAACCTTCTGAACCTCAATGGGAAGGTAACCGTAAATTTCCTGTGCCTCCTGCATTACCGCCATGAGCATGCTCTTGTCGTTCTTGCATCTTGCAATAACTGCATCAAGCTTCTCCGCCTGCTCTGCGGTACCGCTGAAGGGAATGCTGGAAAGCTTTTTCAGCATTTTAAATTCCTCCTTTTTAAAACGTGTGTGATATATAATTATATCTTTTACTATTATAGCACAATAAGATTTGATAATCAAGTGATTATTCAAAATAGCGTTAGATTTTTGACAATTTGTTACCTGTTATAATTGCATAGCGATAATCAGGCATCGCATTTGTCGAAATAGTCTAATAAAAGCCGCTCTTTTAGCGAAAAAAAGCGCTCGCTGTCGCGCATTTTGATCTCATGGCCATCAATGGAAGAAACCCTTCTTACAAATTTTGTCGTGCTGGAAATAATAACCTCGTCAGCTCCGTAGAGCTCCGATATTGAAAAGCCGCGCTCAATAACGGGTATTCCAAGCTCTCCCGCCGCCCTGATTAGATTGCTTCTCATTATTCCGGGTAATATGTAGTTATCCGTCGGGTGCGTTATCAGCTTGCCGCTTTTCAGTATCGAAACGTTAGAGCGGGACTCCTCGGTAACGGTACCTCCTCTTACGAAAACAGCCCCGTCGCATCCGACAGCCCTTGCTTCATTCAGGGCTAGCACGGATAAGAGAAGATTGAGGCTTTTAACGTTACAGATGCCGTGGCGTCTGTCCGTTACTGTGATAAGCGATAAAGCCTTGTCCTCATATCCCGAATATTTCGATACGCTGACCAGGAGATTATAGGTTAGACTTTCCACGCGCTCGTGAGTACGGCTCGGTGAGCTTGCTGAGATTTGCAGATAGATAATCCCCTCGGAATACCCCGAAAGATCACACAGCTTATAGATAACCGACCGAAGCGCCCTTGCCTCGGGTGTCCTGCTTATTCCAATCGCCTTGAGACTTTTAGTCAGCCTTTCATAGTGCTCGTCAAATTGATAGATAACCTCTCCTCTGTACAGCATCACCTCATACACACCGTCGCCGAAAAACAAAGCCCTGTCTGTCAGTGGAACGTTTATTTCCGGGTATTTCCCGTATCTACCATTGTAGTAAGCGTAGTCTCCCATATTATTTCCTCCGAATTTACTATTGATATATTATGCCAACCTACGAAAGCGAGTTAAAAAGCCGAGGCAAAAACTGCCTCGGCTTCATATTTGTTGTTGATATTACTAAACTCAGAGTGTGATTGAATCGAAAACTGTACCGTCCAATCTGTATCTTGTGAAGG